>DASYUP010000315.1:0-2860 GCA_036001185.1 Thermoanaerobaculia bacterium | reverse complement strand
CGCCCGAGTGGGGGACTCTCCGGTCCGCCTGATCAGCCCGGCCGAAGGCACCGACCTGGTCGCGGGCACCATGGCCGAGGTCGCCTGGGAGCCGCTGGCCGCGTACCCCGAGCTCCCCGCACTCGAGGAGTGGGAGGCCTTCCTCAGTCTCGACGGCGGCATCACCTACGCGTGGCGCCTCACGCCGCACCTCGACCAGGACGTGCGGCGCATCGCTTTCCGCGTGCCAGTGCTTCCCACGACGGACGCGCGCATCCTGCTGCGCTTTGGCGACGAGCAACGGGAGACCGCGGTGGTGTTGCCGCAGCGCTTCACCATCCGCGCCCCGGCGCTGCTCGGCCCGCTGAGCGACCCGGCGCCGCTCGCCGCCGCCACCGCGGGCGAGACGGCACTTCCCGGGCAGCGCGGTGTCGCCGGCTGGGTGGAGGGGTCGCGCCGGGGCAGTGGCCTGCGGCAGGTGGTGGCAGCCGGTGGCCTCGCGCTCACCGCCGCGCTCGCCCTGCCCGACGTGCAGCCCGTCTTCGCCGTCCTCTCCTCCGAGACCGCCCCTCTGGAGATCGCCGCCGCGCACGCCATCGGCCCCGAGGCGCCTCCCGCGGCGGTCGCCTCGCGGATCCCCGGCCAGGCGCCGGCGCGTCCCTGTCCCGACCTCCTGCTCCTCACCCAGCGGCAGAACGAATAGGAGCGGGCGCCACCCGCGCCCGTTCGCCCTCGGGGGTCCGCCGCGCGCGGCGGTTCCGCGATCTCCACTTTCGTCAGCCACTGGCTCAGGAGTTTCCGCCCATGCGATCTGCCATCCTCACTGCCTCGGCTTTCCTCCTTCTCGCCGCGCGCCTGCACGCGCAGGCCGACCCCACACCGCAGCCCACGCCGGGCGACCGGGCGACCCTGCCGGTGGTCACCGGCCAGCTCGAGGTCACGACGACTCCGGTGCCCGAGCCGGTCGAGCCGGCGGCCGCGGAGATCACCGTCATCACCGCCGACGAGATGGCCGCCCGCGGCGTGCACGACGTCGCCGGCGCGCTGGCACTGGTCGGCGGCGTCGCCGTGGCTCCCGGCGGCGAGGCCGGCCCGGCCGGCTTCGTGCCCGAGCTCTGGGGGCTGCGGGAGATCGACGCCTTCCTCGTCGTCGTCGACGGCGTGCCCTGGGGCGGAGCATTCAACCCCGCGGTGGCGGCGCTCGACCTCGTCGACATCGAGCGCATCGAGGTGCTCCGCGGCGCCGCGCCGGTGATGTTCGGCGCCACCGCCTTCTCGGGCGTCATCCACGTCATCCACAACCAGGCCGGCGCGGGCAACCGCCAGGCCAGCGTCTGGGGTGGCAAGTTCTCCAGCGGCGGCGCCTCGGCGCGGCTGCCGCTGCCGCAGGTGGGCGACTTCCGGCAGTCGCTCAGCATCGACGGCGAGAAGGACGGTTACGCCGACAACCGCGCCGAGCTCGAGCGCGGCCACGTGCTCTACCGCGCCTCGACGCCGGGTGCGGGTGGTGTCTGGCGCCTCGACGCCGACGCGCTGATCCAGCGCCAGAAACCCACCAGCCCGCACGCCCGCGGCAACGCCGTCACCATCCTCAACCCGCGCATCCCGCTCGACGCCAACCACAACCCGACCGACGCCAAGCTCGACGAGGACCGCTTTCACCTGGTCGGCGGCTACGAGCGGCCGGTCGCCGGCGGCAACTGGTCGACCACCGTCTCGTTCACCCACAGCAAGCGCGACAACGTGCGCGGCTTCATCCGTCGTGACGACATCAGCAGCGACCCCGACGTCGAGGCCGACGGGTTCCGGCAGGGCGTCAACCTCAACGATGCCTACTTCGACAGCCACCTGGCCTGGGACGTCAGCGACGCCCTCAAAGTCGTCGTCGGCTTCGACGAGCTCTACGGCAAGGGCAAGGAGGAAAGCGACAACTTCGAATACGAGGTGGGCCTCGATGGCGAGGGTGCTCCCAACAGTCATTCGTTGCACATCGACGAGAGCACCAAGGTCGAGGACAGCCGCAACTTCATGGGCCTCTACGGCCAGGCGCAGTGGCAGCCGACCGAGCGCTGGCAGGTGACCGGCGGTTTGCGGCTCAACCGTACCCACGAGAAGCGCGACGCCGGGGTCACTACGTCGGAGGGGGACCGGGAGGCGTTCGGCGACAGCAAGACCCTCACCCGCACCAGCGGCGTCGTCGGCACGAGCTGGCGCGCCTGGGGCAGCGACCAGGACGGCATCTGGGTGTTCGGCGACTACCGGCGCAGCTTCAAGCCGGCGGCGCTCGACTTCGGGCCCGAGGCCGATGGCAGCGCGATCCTCGACCCGGAGACGTCGAAGAGCGCCGAGGTGGGCATCAAGGGCGCGCTCGCCAGCGCCGGCGTGCGCTGGCAGCTCACCGCCTTCGACATGCGCCTGCAGAACCTGCTCGTCGCCGTCACCCGCGGCGGGCTGCCCGCCATCGCCAACGGCGGCAAGCAGCGCTTCAAGGGGATCGAGCTGGAGGCGAGCTGGCGGCTCTTCGGCGACCTCACCTGGTACGGGGCGGCGTCACACCACGACTCCCACTTCGAGGACTTCGTGCAGATCTTCGACGACGTGCCGACGCAGCTGCGCGGCAAGAAGCTGGAGCTGGCGCCCGAAGACCTGGCGAGCAGCGCGCTGGTGTGGGCACCGGCCGAGGGCTTCAACGCCCACCTCAGGGTCGAGTCGGTGAGCGAGCGCTTCCTCAGCCGCCGCAACACCGTGCTCGCCCCCGCCTACACCGAGTGGGACGGCGGCATCGGCTATCGCTTCGCCACCTGGGAGCTGCGCCTCGACGGCGACAACCTGAGCGACACCCGGCCGGCGGTCTCCGAGAGCGAGCTGGGCGACGCGCAGT
>DASYUP010000314.1:0-5669 GCA_036001185.1 Thermoanaerobaculia bacterium | reverse complement strand
TGGATCTACAGCGGGCAGCAGGACAGCGGCACGGTGGGGATCGCCAGCCGCAGCGACTATGGCCAGCTCACCTTCCGCGACTGGCACCCGGTGGGCGGCGACGAGCGCGACTACGACCTGCCGAGCCCGCGCGACCCCGAGATCATCTTCGCCAGCGGTCTGGGCGGTCGCCTGTCGCGCTGGGACGGCCACACCGGCCAGGTGACCACTGTCTCGCCGTGGCCGGTGTCGAGCTACGGAGCCGACCCGCGCAAGGTGAAGTACCGCTCGACCTGGATCCAGCCCATCGCCATCGCCGGGCGGGACCCATTCACCCTCTACGCCGCCGCCCAGGTGGTCTTCCGTTCGACCGACGAGGGGAAGAGCTGGCAGACGATCAGCCCCGACCTCACCGGCGCCGACCCCAAGGCGAAGGACTGCATCGGCGACGTGCCGATCGCCCGCGCGCGCGCCTGCGGCTACGGCGTCATCTCCACCCTGGCGCCGTCACCGCGCGCGGCCGAGCAGCTCTGGGTGGGCACCGAGAGCGGCATCGTGCAGCTGACGCGGGACGGGGGCAAGAGCTGGCAGGACGTGACGCCCAAGGGACTGGCGGACTGGAGCCGGCTGGCGCAGGTCGAGGCCTCGCCCGGCGATGCGGCCACCGCCTATCTGGCGGTGGATCGCCACCGTATGGACGATCCGCGCCCTTACGTCTATCGCACCCACGACTTCGGCGGCACCTGGACGCTCGCCGTGTCCGGCCTGCCCGACCACGGCAGCGTCTACGTGGTGCGCCAGGACCCGGTGGAGCCGCGGTTGCTCTACGCCGGTACGACGCGCGGCGCCTTCGTCTCCTTCGACGATGGCGACCACTGGCAGCCGTTGCAGCTCGACCTGCCGACCTCGGGGATCAACGACCTGACGGTGCATGGCAGCGACCTGATCGCCGCCACCCAGGGCCGCGGCCTCTGGGTGCTCGACGACGTGACGCCGCTGCGCTGGCTGGCGACACACGAGGCGGCCACCGTCGCGACGCTGGTACCGCCCGCGGTGGCGATCCGCTGGCCGGGCAACCAGAACCGCGACACGCCGCTGCCGCCGGAGGAGCCGCGCACGCCGAACCCGCCGGCGGGCGCGGTGCTCGACTATGTGCTGCCGGCGGCGGCGCGCCTCGTCACGCTCGACGTGGTCGATTCCGCCGGCAAGGTGGTGCACCACGAGAGCAGCGCCGAGGCGCCGCCCCGCGTGGAGGCCGAGCAGTACTTCGCCGACCGCTGGCTGAAGGCACCGCAGCCGTTGCCGAGCGCCGCGGGCCACCACCGGGTGGTGTGGACCCTGCGGCTGCCGCGGCCGCCGGCGATCGCCTACGAGTACTCGATCGCCGCCGTGCCCGACGCCGACACGCCGGCGTTGCCGCAGGGGCTGGTGGCGCTGCCCGGCTCGTACACAGTGCGGCTGACCGTCGACGGCGTGGCCACCACCGCCGCGCTGCAGGTGGCGATGGACCCGCGGGTGAAGACGCCGCTCGCCGACCTGCAGGCCCAGCTCGCCCTCGCCGAGGAGCTGCGCGGCACGCTCGCCGCCGCGGTGGCGCTGCACGAGGAGGTCGAGGCGATGGGCAAGCGACTGGCCTCGCCGCCGGCGCCGCAGGAGAAGCAAGGCAAGGCCGCCGAGTCGGCGCTCACCGAGCAGAAAGCAGCCCTCGAGCGGTTCCGCTCTGCCGACGACCCCGAGGACATCGCCGGCACGCTCTCGTCGCTGGCCACCGACGTGGAGTCGGCCGACGCGGCGCCGACGCAGTCGCAGCGGGACGTGCTCGCCGAGTACGCGAAGCGGCTGGCGGCGGCGCAGGCGCACTGGCAGGCTCTGCTGGGGAAGGAGCTGGCGGGGGTGGGGGGGACGCGGTAACAGACGAGCGCGGAGGCGGTGGGTGGGTCTGCGGTGGCGTCTGCGGCCGGGGCCGGGGGCCGCTGCGGCGGGACCGGCGCGCGCCAAGTGGTAGCGGAGCAGAAGAGCGCGCGCCTCCACCTCCGGGCGCACGAAGCCACGTTGAGCTCGCGCCGTGTACCAAGCGCCCTCCGGAGGTCCCGCCGCAGCGGCCCCCGGCCCCGACCGCAGACGCCTCTGGCGGTGGCAACGCCAGCACCCTCGGTGGTGAGCCGCAGCACTGCCTCGAGCTCGGCCATCGTGGAGCCGCTGCGAACGAGCTCGGCCTCGCACCGCGCTTAACGTCTTACGGTCTGACCAGGGTGACGGACCTTCCCTGGGGCAAGAGGACTGGCGGTGGTCCATGCACCGCGCGCTCCGTGCTGGTGAACAGGGGCTGGGAGAAAGGCAGCAAGCGTGCCCGCGTGGTCGAGGCCGGTGCTCTTGCCCCAGGAACGCTTCGGGACCCTGGTCAGACCGTAAGGCTCAAAGCGCGGTGAGGTGGTGAAGGAGGGGAGAGAAGGCTCCACTCCGCCTGACTTGGGGTGGTCGCCGGGGCTCGCCAATGTGAATGCTTCCGTGGTCACGACCGAGGCGTCTGCCTGCGGGGCCGGGGGCCGCCGCGGCGGGACCTCCGGAGGGCGGTTTAGCAGACCTGGCGAGATCAACGCCGCCCCGTGCGCCCGGAGGTGGAGGCGCGCGCTCTTCTGCTCCGCTACCACATGGCGCGCGCCGGTCCCGCCGCGGCGGCCCCCGGCCCCGCACGCAGACGCCGACCGCCGACCAACGACCGCGCCGCCACCACGGCGACGACCACGGCGACGACCACCACCACCGGGCGCGACCGCGCCACCGTCGCTTACGAGACTGCAGCGCCCCCCAGCCGCCGGTACGCCTCCAGATACTTCTGCACCTGCTGGTCCCACGAGAAGTCCTCGGCCATGCCGCGCTTCATCATCCGTTGCCAGGCTCCGCGGTCCTCGCGGTAGAGCCATAGCGCGTAGCGCAGCGCCCAGCCGAGGCCTTCGGCGGTGAAGTGGTCGAAGACGAAGCCGGTGCCGGTGTCGGCGCCGCGGTCGTAGGGTTCGATGGTGTCGGCGAGGCCGCCCGTCCGACGCACCACCGGCACCGTACCGTAGCGTTGCGAGTACATCTGGTTGAGGCCGCAGGGCTCGTAGCGCGATGGCATGAGAAAGGCGTCGGCCCCCGCCTCGATGCGGTGGGCTAGGGCGTTGCTGTAGCCCTCGTGGAAGGCGGCACGGCCGGGGAAGCGGCCGGCCAGCCAGCGCAGGAAGTCGACGTATTTCTGCTCGCCGCTGCCGAGAGCCACGAACCGCAGCTCGTCGGCGGCGAGCAGCGGCGGCAGGGTGTCGAAGAGCAGGTCGAGCCCCTTCTGGTAGGTGAGCCGCGACACCACTCCCACCAGCGGCTTGTAGACCGTGGGGTCGAGCCCCGCCTCGGCGAGCATGGCTGCCTTGCAGCGCGCCTTGCCCGAGAGGTCGGCGGCGGAGTAGCGGGCCGGCAGGTAGACGTCGTGCGCCGGATTCCACTCCTCGGGGTCGATGCCGTTGACGATGCCGATGAGGTCGCCGCGACGCTCGCGCAGCAGCGCGTCGAGCCCCATGCCCTGCTCGGGGGTCTGGATCTCCTGCGCGTAGGTCTCGCTGACCGTCGTCAGCAGATCGGCGTAGACGATGCCGGTCTTGAGGAAGTTGATGCGCCCTGCCTGCAGGTCCTCCTGCCAGAGGAGGTGCGAGTCGTTGGCGAGGCCGAGGTCGTGCAGCAGGCTGGCGGCGAAGATCCCCTGGTAGCCGAGGTTGTGGATGGTCAGCACCGTGCGGGTGTCGGCGAACAGGCGGTCCCAGGAGAACTGCGTCTTCAGCAGCAGCGGGCCGAGCGCGGTGTGCCAATCGTGGCAATGGAAGACCTGCGGCGCCCAGCCGAGGTGCTGGCAAGCGACCAGCGCGGCCTTGGTCAGGTAGGCGAAGCGGATCCCCTCGTCCCAGTCCTGGGTATAGAAGCCGCCGCGTCCGTAGAGCGCCGGCGCGTGGACGAAGAAGGCCGGTGTGTCGCTCTGCGGGATGTTCGCCGACCACAGTGAGAACGGCACCTCCCACGGTCCCAGCCGCAGCGGCACCCCCTGCAGCCCGGCGACCGGCGCGAAGGTCGCGCCGGCGCGGTCGCTGCCGGCGTAGAGCGGCAGGAAGAGGCGGATCTCATGGCCGGCGCGGTGCAGCGCCACCGCCAGCGCCGCCACCACGTCGCCGAGACCACCGGTCTTGGCGAAGGGGGTGACCTCTGAGGAGACGAGGAGGATGCGCAGCCGCTAGATCTCCATCCCCGGCGGGATGATGCCGTCGCGGTGGACGACGATGATGCCGTCGCGGATCGAGTAGCTCTCCTCCTCGGCGTTGTCGACGCCGCGCGCGTTGACCAGCCGGGCACCGTCGCCGATGCGGGCGTTGAAGTCGACGATGGCGCGGTTGAGGACGCAGTTGCGTCCCACCCCCAGGCGCGGCCCTGGCTGACTCCCCGGGGCCTCGAAGTGGGTCGCCCCCATGACGATGCTGCTGTCGATCACCGAGCCCTCCTGCACCTGGGCGCGGATGCCGACGATCGAGCTGCGGATCGAGCTGCCGGAGATGATGCTGCCCTCGCAGAGGATCGACTCGTGCACCACGCAGTCGTGGATCTTGGTGCCGGGGAGGAAGCGCGGGTGGGTGTAGATCTGGCGGTCCGGGCTGTAGAGGTCGAGGGGCGGCAGCGCCTGGGTGAGGTCGAGGTTGGCGCTGTGGAAGGTGGGGATGGTGCCGATGTCCTGCCAGTAGCCGGTGTGGTTGTAGCCGAACACCTCGGCCTTGCCGATCATCTGCGGGATGACCTCGTGGCCGAAGTCGGTGGCGTCGCCGTCGCGCAGCGCCCGGTTGAGCACCTCGCGGCGGAAGGCGTAGATCCCCATGCTGGCGAGCAGCGAGCCGGCCGGCGCCTCGAAGCCCAACGAAGCGAGCTGGCCGGCCTCGAGGCTGAAGCGGTCGAGCAGCTCGGGCTCCTTCGGCTTCTCGACGAACTCGACGATGCGGGCGTCCTTGTCGACGCGCATGATGCCGAACGCCGAGGCCGCCTCGCGCGGCACCGGCTTGACCGCCACCGTGAGATCCGCCCGGCTGCGCCGGTGATGCTCGAGGAAGGCGGTGACGTTCATCAGGTAGAGCTGGTCGCCGGAGAGGATGAGGATGTCCGCCGGCTTCTGCTCGTTGAGGCGATCGAGGTTGCGGCGCACCGCGTCGGCAGTGCCCTGGTACCAGTCGCGGTTGGTCACCGTCTGCTCGGCGGCGAGGATGTGGACGAAGCCGCCGGAGAAGATGTCGAAGCGGTAGGTCTGGGCGATGTGGCGGTGCAGGCTCTCGCTGTTGAACTGGGTGAGCACGTAGATGCGGTCGATGCCGGCGTGCAGGCTGTTGCTGATCGGCACGTCGATGAGGCGGAAGCGGCCGCCCACCGGCACCGCCGGCTTGGCGCGCGTCTTGGTCAGTGGCCACAGGCGACTGCCTTGGCCGCCGCCGAGCACGGCGGTGACGGCGTCGCGCGTGGCGCCCGGTCGCGTCATGCACCCCCCCCGCGCGCACAGCGCGCTGCCACCACCCGCCCAACCCCCTCCCCTGGGTTTCGTTCCACCCCTATCCCCCCATCCCCCTGCCCCTCCAGGGGCAGGGGGCGCCCCCGCCCGCCCCGCTCGGAGCGGATGTTACCGCCAGACCGGC
>DASYUP010000313.1:0-10591 GCA_036001185.1 Thermoanaerobaculia bacterium | reverse complement strand
CGTCGGTCTTCCAGCTGGCGGTAAGGAGGAAGCGGCCACCGAGGCAGAGGCCCTCCGGGCCGGCGCCCCCGCAGTCGTCCAACGCGAGGGTCGCCGCCGAGAAGTCAAGGAAGTCCTGATAGGTGACCACCCAGCCGTCGGCACGCGCGCTGGCGACACGCGGATAGGTGTACTCCTCGCTGGCGACCTGCAGCTCGGGCCCGCGGGGATCGCCACCGGCATTGAAGGCGCGGGCGAAGACGACGCCGTCGGTGTTCGGCGGTGGACAGATATCGGCCGGATCAGTGCGCTCGCAGGGAATAGGCGTCTCGGTGACGAGACCCCACATCGCCAGCAGCGTGCCGTCGGCGCGCGCGGAAAGGTCGCCCATGTAGAGGAAGTGTCCGGAACCGTCCTCCGGGGGCGCCGGCAGGGAGAGGATGTCGAACGTACCCTCGACCGGCGTGCCGTCGGCGGCGAAACGCAGGGCGCGAATCACCCGGTCCGGGTCCTGGCCGACGAGCGCCTCTTGCCACCCGACGACGAACCGACCGGAGGCGTCAGAGGTGATGCGGACGGCGACGATGCTCGAGGGTTTCTTCTTGGGATCGGGAGAGGGCGTGCAGTCGATGCGCAGCTCGTCGCGCAGCGGGCGCGCGCCGGTGCCATCCACGGCGAAGGGGCGGATGACGACGCGGTAGGGCGACGACCGCGATGGGTGGTGGATCCAGGCCGCCGCGAAGCCGCCGGGGACCGGAGCGAGCACCGGCGCCTCGCCGTCACCGATCGCGAAGACCTCGCCCGGCACGAGGACGGGGCCCTCGTCCCCGTGGACGGTGAACAGGCGCCTCCCTTGCAGGGCGCCAACCCGCCAGGCGACGACGGCGGCGCCGAAGGGATCGACGATGACCTCCGGCCCGCTCGCAACGGAGGAGAACTTCTCACGGAAGCCGACGTCGACCGACTGACCGAGCAGCTCCGCCTGCGGCGACAGGATCTGCGCCCGCACGACTTCGGGAAACACCGAGGGGAAGAATCGCTCGCGGGCGAACACCCAGACGACGACGAAGTTGCCATCCGGCAGGGCCGCGATCCGCGGGTCCAGTCCGAGAACCTTGGCGCCGAGGCCGCTCACCAGCTGCCGGCCGCCTCGCGGCGCAGCATCGGCGTCGTAGGCGCGCGCGTAGACGCGGGAGTCCTCCTCCCAGACCACGACGAACCCCCCGTCGCGGCCGGCCGCAACGCCGACGGCAGTGTAGAGCGACACGTAGGGGGCCACCTGGGTCCGGGCGTCGACGGCAAGGGCGGCGGCGACTACGGGGTAGGCGAGAGCGAGGCCAAGGAAGGTAGCTGGCAACCGGGCGAAACGTGATGAGCGAACCACGGCGACTCCTCTCGACAGGGATGCGAAGGTAGAACTGTCAATGTCATTACAACATAAGAACCCCGCGAGGAGCAAACCGGGCGGTGCATCCGCACACCCGCACGAGAGCCTGCCGTCCTATCCTCGCGGCATGTCGCCGGCCAAGCCCGAGCCCGTCGTCGTCACTGCCGCCGGTCGCGAGGTGACGATCAGCAACCCCGGCAAGCTCTACTTCCCCGAGGCGGGGATCAGCAAGCTCGACGTGGTGCGTTACTACCTGGCGGTGGCCGAGGGCGCTTTGCGCGGTGCCGGCGGTCGGCCCAACGTGCTGGTGCGCTACGTCGACGGCATCCACGGCGAGGCCTTCTACCAGAAGCGCGCCCCCACCTCCCGGCCGCCCTGGATCGAGGTGGTGGCCCTGCGCTTCCCTTCCGGCCGCCAGGCCGAGGAGGTGGTCCCCCGCGACGCCGCCGCCCTCGCCTGGATGGCCAACCTCGGCTGCCTCGAGCTGCACCCGCACCCGGTGCGCGTGACCGACCTCGACCATCCCGACGAGCTGCGCATCGACCTCGACCCAGTTCCCGGCGTCGAATGGCCGCAGCTGCAGCAGGTCGCCCGCGTGGTGCGCGAGGTGCTGCGCGACCACGCTCTCGTGGGCTGGCCGAAGACCTCCGGCTCGCGGGGCATTCACGTCATCGTGCGCCTGCATCCCCGCTGGGCCTTCGACGAGGTGCGGCGTGCGGCGCTGGCGATCGCCCGCGAGGTGGAGCGCCGGGCGCCGGGCATCGCCACCAGCAAGTGGTGGAAGGAGGAGCGCCACGGAGTATTCCTCGACTACAACCAGAACGCGAAGGACCGCACTGTCGCGAGCGCCTACTCCGTGCGCCCCAAGCCCGACGCGCGGGTGTCGGCGCCCGTGACCTGGGAGGAGCTCGAGGAATGCCGGCCGGAGGAGCTCACCCTCCGCACCATGCCAGCGCGCTTCGCCGCCCTTGGCGACCGCCACGCCGAGATCGACGCCCACCCGTGCTCGCTCGAGAAGACGCTCGAGCTCTCGGCCGAACAAGAGGCCGCCGGGCAGGGCGACGCACCCTGGCCGCCCCACTACCGCAAGCAGGAGGGCGAGCCGGCTCGGGTGCAACCTTCACGCGCGCGCGCCGGGCGGCGCGTGCCGAAGAAACCGCTGATCGAGATCGGCCGCGCCGAGAAGAAGGCTGACGCCCTCGCCGGCCTCGAGCGCTGGAAGGCGCGCCACCCACAGGCCGCCGCCCGGCTCGAGCCCGCCGACGTGCTGGTCGACGCCATGCGCGGCCGCCACACCACCTGGACGCGGGTGCGCATCAACCTCGAGCACGTGCCCGAGGAGCAGCGCCCCGGCCAGGAGCCACTCGACCCCGATGCCGGGCCGCCCGGTCCCTGGCAGCCCCCGCGCCCCGCCGGCGCCAAGGGGCGGCGGAAGTCCCCGCAGTAGCCAGGGCGCTCCAGCGGGACAGCCCCCGATGCTCGCTGCGCGGGTGCGCGCAGTCAGCGGGGGACGGTGCCCGCATGCTATGCGATGCTCTCACCCTGACGGAGACCTCCGACCGCAACAGGAGACCGACGATGCGATACCGCCGCTCGTTCGTGGGTGCCTCGCTCTTCCTTCTCGCCGCGGTGGCCGCCGCAGCGCCCCCCGCGCAGCCCAAGCCGACGGTCACGGTGAAGCCGGCGACTCCCCCTCTGCGCGTGGCGGAGACCATGACCTGGACGGTGGACGGCGCCCAGCGGACGGCGCTCGTCTATGCACCCGCCGTGGGGGCATCCACTGACAAGCACCCGATCGTCTTCGGCTTCCACGGGCACGGCGGCACCATGCAGGGGAGCGCGAAGATGTTCCACTACCAGACGCTGTGGCCCGAAGCCGTGGTCGTCTATCCGCAGGGGCTCAAGGGGGCGAGCCTCCATGATCCCACCGGGCAGCGCACTGGCTGGCAGCAGCAGGCCGGCGACTCGGGGGACCGCGACCTGCACCTATTCGACGCCATCGTGGCGGCGCTCCACCAGAAATACACGATCGACGACGGCCGCGTGTACACAGCGGGCTTCTCCAACGGTGCCACCTTCAGCTACCTGCTGTGGGTGACGCGCGGCACGCAGCTCGCGGCGATCGCCGCCTGCGCCGGCCACTTCGCCGATGACGACCACCTCCCGAGCGAGCCGCGCTCGGTTGTGCACATCGGCGGCACAGCCGACACCACGGCCCCGTGGTCGAGCCAGCAGGACGCCATCGCCACCGACCGCAACGTCGACCATGCGATGGCCGCGGGCCAGGCCTGCGGACCGCACTGCACGCTCTACCCGTCGACCTCCCACACTCCCGTCGAGACCCTCATCCATAGCGGCGGACACGTCTACCCGCCGTGGGCTTCGAAGCCGATCGTCGCGTTCTTCAAGGCCCACGCGAAGCCGTAGCCGGATCGCCCGCTCCCGTCAGCGCGAGGCGGTGGCGAAGATGGCGTCGAGCTCCGCCGGCGGGGTCACCTCGAGCTGATCGTACCGGCAATCGGCGGGCCGCTTGTCGGGGCGCCAGCGCAGGAAGGTGGCGCCGTGGCGGAAGCGGTCGCCCTGCAGGTGGTCGTACTTGACCTCGCAGACGCGCTCGGCGCGCAGCGGCTCCCAGGAGAGGTCTTTGCCCGCACTCCAGCGGCTCTGGCCGCCGGGCATGCGCGTGCCGTGCTCCATCGCCTGCGCCCACTCCTTCCATGGGTGATCGTCGAGAGCGTTCTGGCGCAGCGACCCCAGCTCCGCGAGGAGCTGCCGCCGCTTCTCGAGCGTGAACGAGGAGGTCACCCCGACGTGGTGGAGGCGGCCCTGGGCGTCGTAGATGCCGAGCAGCAGCGAGCCGATGCGCTCGCCCTCGCCGCCTTTGTGCCAGCGGAAGCCGGCGACGACGCAGTCGGCCGTGCGGGCGTGCTTGACCTTGATCATGGTCCGCTTGCCGGGCTCATAGGGGGCCATCTCGTGCTTGGCCACCACGCCGTCGAGGCCGGCGCCCTCGAAGCGGTGGAACCAGTCGCCCGCCAGCTGGCGATCGCGGGTGCAGGGGGTGAGGTGGATGCTGCCGCCGCCGCGGGCGCCGCTCAGCGCCTTCTCCAGCCGCGCCCGCCGCTCGGCCTGCGGGCGCTCGCGCAGGTCCTCGTCCCCCTCGGCCAGCAGGTCGAAGGCGACGAAGGAGGCGGGGATCTCGGCGGCGAGCTTCTTCACCCGTGACTCCGCGGGGTGCAGTCGCATCTGCAGGGCGGCGAAGTCGAGGCCGTCGACGCCGGCGATGACGATCTCGCCGTCGACGACCGCCCGCTCCGGCAGGATGGCGAGCAGCGGTGCGGCGAGCTCGGGGAAGTAGCGGTCGAGCGGCCGCAGGTCGCGGCTCTGCAGGTAGAGGCGCTCGCCATCTCTAAAGGCGATCGCGCGGAAGCCGTCCCACTTGGGCTCGAAGAGCCAGCCGTCGCCGGGCGGCAGCTCCTCGGCGAGCTTGGCGAGCATCGGCTCGACCGGCGGCTCGATGGGGAAGCCCTTCCCGGAGACGTTGCCCGCGCGCTTCGCCACCGCTGCCTTCTGCCCTGTTCTACTGGCGGTAGTTGGTGAAGGTGAGCGGCACGTCGAGCTCCATCGCCTTGAGCATGGCGATCACCTTCTGCAGGTCGTCGCGGCTCTTGCCCGACACCCGCACCGTGTCGCCTTGGATGGCGGCCTGCACCTTGAGCTTGGCGCGCTTGATCTCGGCCACGATCTTCCTCGCCGTCTCGATGGGAATCCCCTGCTGGAAGGTGAGCTGCTGGCGTACCCGCCCGCCGCTCGCCGGCTCGACCGTGCCCTTGCGCATCGACTTGAGGTGGACACCGCGCTTGGCGAGCCGCGACTCCAGCACCTCGCGCGCCTGGCCAAGCGAGAATTCGTCCTCAGCCTCGAGCTCCAGCCCCTCGCCCTCGATGGCGAGCCTGGCGCCCACCCGTTTCAAGTCGTAGCGGGTGGCGATCTCCTTCTCTGCCTGGTTGGCAGCGTTTTTGACCTCCTGGAGATCGACCTGCGAGACGACGTCGAAGGAGCTGTCAGCCATGGGGGAACCGGCGCGCCGGGTCGGGCCTAGGCAGGTTACCATCGGCGCGCTCGGACCGACAGCTCACCCCCCAGGAGGCCGCCCCCGCATGCGCGTAGTCGTCGCCGCCGCCGTCCTCGCCTCGTCGTTCGCGTTGCCTCTCCTCGCCCAGTCGCGGCTGCCGCAGAACCTCCAGCCCGACCGCCAGCAGCCCATCGATGCCGCGGCGACGGCCAAGATCCGCGAGTACACGACGGCGCCGGAGTTCAACTCGCCGCTCACCGACTACCTGCCGGCCTCGACCACCGTGCCCTCGCCGAGCGTCGTGCTCGGCGACGTCGCGGGAGCGCCGGGGATCCTCCCCTACACCGCCGACGTCAACCGCTACTTCCGGCTCCTCGACGCCGCGAGCGAGCGGGTCGAGGTGATCAGCATCGGCAAGAGCGAGGAGGGGCGCGAGCGCATCGCCGTCGCCATCTCGTCGGAGGAGAACCTGCGGCGGCGAGCCGAAAACGACGCCCGCCTCGCCCAGCTCGCCGACCCCCGCACGCTGGGAATGGACGACGCCAAGGCAGAGCCGCTTTTCGCCGCGACCGTGCCCGTCTACTACATCACCGGCACCATCCACTCCCCCGAGACCGGGGCGCCGACGGCGCTGATGGAGCTCGCCTACCGCCTGGCGGTCGACGAGAGCCCCTACATCCGCGACATCCGCGACCACGTCATCACCCTCATCACGCCGGTGGTGGAGGTCGACGGCCGCGATCGCATGGTGGACCTCTACCGCTGGCACCTGGCGCACCCGCAGGCGGTCATGCCGGAGCTCGTCTACTGGGGTCACTACGTCGCCCACGACAACAACCGCGATGCCATGGCCCTCACCCTGTCGCTGTCGCGGCAGGTGCTCGACACTTACCTCGGCTGGCATGCGCAGGTGCTGCACGACCTCCACGAGTCGGTGCCGTTCCTCTACGACAACACCGTCGGCGACGGCCCCTACAACGCCTGGGTCGACCCCATCCTCACCAACGAGTGGCAGCTCTTCGGCTGGACCAACGTTGCCGAGATGACCAAGCTCGGCATGCCGGGGGTCTACACCCACGGCTACTTCGACACCTGGAGCCCCGGCTACCTGATGTTCATGGCGGCGATGCACAACGGCGTGTCGCGGCTCTACGAGACCTTCGGCAACGGTGGCGCCGACACCGTGACGCGCGAGCTCGACAGCGACGACACCTCCCGAACCTGGTATCGCCAAGATCCGCCCTACCCCACCGTCTCCTGGTCGCAGCGCAACAACAACAACTACGAGGAGACCGGCCTGCTCGTCTCGCTGGCCTTCACCGCCGAGAACCGCGAGCTGCTGCTGCGCAACTTCTGGGCGAAGGGGCGGCGCGCGGTCGAGAAGCCGCAGCGCGAGGGGCCGGCGGCCTACGTGTTGCCCGGCGACTGGCGGCGTCCCGGCGCCCAGGCCGAGCTGCTGCGGGTGCTGCAGCTGCAGCACGTGGAGATCAGCCGCGCCGAGCAGCCGTTCACCGTCACCGTGCCGGCGGCCCCGGGAGGAAGCGAGGACAGCAAGAAGGGCGGTGCCGCCAAGAACGGCGACACCAAGCCCGGCGACTCGAAGGCGAAGGCCCCCGTCAACCGCACCTTCCCCGCCGGCTCCTACGTCGTGCGCATGGACCAGCCCTACAGCCGCATCGCCGACGCCCTGCTCGATCGCCAGTACTGGAGCCCCGACGACCCGCAGAAGCACCCCTACGACGACACCGGCTGGAGCTTCGGCGACAGCTTCGACGCCGAGGCGGTGCGCGTCACCGATGCGCACGTGCTCTCCGCGCCGATGAAGCCGGTGGAGTCACCGGTGCGGCTGGCCGGCGGCATCTCGGGCAGCGGCGCGGTGCACCTGGTGGTCCCGCGCGGCGACGATGCCGCCTTCGCGCTGCGCTACCGCCTCGGGGAGGGGGCGGTGGCGGCGGCCGCCGAGCCGTTCAAGGCCGGCAAGCGCAGCTATCCGCGCGGCACCTGGATCGTCACCGGCGCCGACGCGGCCGCGCTGCAGCGCGCCGCGGGCGAGCTCGGAGTCGCCGTCGACGCCGTCGCGGCGGCGCCCGCCGTCGCGACGCGACCGGTGGGCAAACCCCGGCTCGCGCTGCTGCACACCTGGCAGTGGACTCAGTCCGAGGGATGGTGGCGCCAGCGCCTCGATCTGCTGGGGGTGCCCTACGACTACATCAGCACCCAGGACGTGGCCGCCACCGCCGACCTGCACGCCCGTTACGACGCCATCCTCTTCCCACCGGTGGGCCTCGGCAATCCGCAGCGGATCGTCTCCGGGCTGCCCCTGTGGGGCGAGCCGCAGCCGTGGAAGGAGACGCCGGAGACCCCGAACCTGACCATCGACTCCACCGACGACATGCGGCCCGGCCTCGGCTTCACCGGCCTCGAGCACCTGCGCTCGTTCGTCGCCGCCGGCGGCACGCTGGTCGCCGTCGAGGACACCGCGCAGCTGCTGGTCGACGCGGGTCTCGCACCAGGCGTGCGCGTCGCCGACTCCGGCAGCCTCAAGGTGGTCGGCAGCATCCTCGACGCCCGCTTCCCCAACATGGCCTCGCCCATCGCCGACGGCCTCGGCGACCGCCTCGCCGTCTACAGCGCCGAGGGGATGAGCTTCGAGCTCAGCAACGCTGCTGCCGGCGGCTGGTCGCCGAAGTCGAGCGACCGCCCCACCGGCCGCGGCACCGCCAGCGAGAGCGACGCGGCGGTCGGCCGGCCGGCGCCGCAGGCGCGGCCGGAGGGCGCGAAGGTGGAGCCCTGGGAGGCGCGCCCGTTGTCAAACGAGCAGCGCCGCGACAACCCGTTCGTCATCCCGGAGGCGCTGCGGCCCCATGCGCTGCTGCGCTTCGGGGACGCCGACGAGCTGCTGGTCTCGGGCCTGCTAGAGCACGGCGACCAGCTCGCCCGCCGGGCCGCGGTGGTCGAGGTGCCGGTCGGCGAGGGGCGGCTGGTGCTTTTCGCCATCAACCCGATCTGGCGCGGCGAGACCATCGGCAGTCACCCGCTGGTGTGGAACGTCCTGCTCGCCGGCGCCGCGCTGCAGCCCCAGCCGGCGGTGGCCAACCCGGCCCGCTGAGCACCGCCGCGCCAGGACGGCCCGCGGCGGCCGCTAGGCACTACCCCCGGAAGGCCGCGACCCTCTCGACCTCGTCATTGCGAGGAGCGCAGCGACGAAGCAATCTCGACGCGGCAACGTCGAGATCGCTTCGCTGCGCTCGCGATGACGATGGCGCGCTTTTCCGGGCGACCTGGAAACTAGCTAGCTAGCTAGTGCCTGCTCGCGGCGCCAGGCGCCCCGGGGTGCGCGGCGTCGTAGCTGACGATGTCCGGCTCGCCGGCGTGCTCCGCCTTCCACACCATGGCGCGGTGGATGCGGTTCCAGCCGCTCGGGTGGTCGTAGAAGACGTACTCCTCGATCGGACCGGGCACCATCTTGCGGTACTCGGAGAGGTGCAGAGCCGCCTGGGAGAAGCCGTCGGGCTGGCGCGAGGCGTTGAGGCCGTAGTTGTCGGCCTCCGTCTCCATGGTGCGGGTGAGGGTGTTGTCGACCGGGGTGAGCACGAAGAAGTACACCGACAGCAGGAAGAGCAGCAGCGGTAGACCGGCGACGTCGCCGACGTCGCGGATGCCCCAGCGCGCGCCGTACTTCTGCCGCACGCGCTCGAAGGACCAGCTGAGGAAGGCGAAGCCGCCGACGATCAGCAGGCCGATGAAGGTGATGCCCTTGTAGACGTGGTTGAGCACGTAGTGGCCCATCTCGTGACCCAGCACCGCCTCGATCTCCTCCGGCGAGCCGCGCTTCATCAAGTTGTCGTTCATGCTGATCCGCGTGGTGCCCAGCAGGCCGCTGACGTGGGCGCTCAGGCGCTTGGTCTGCTTGGAGGCGTCGAACTCGTAGACGTCGGTGGCGGGAATGCCGTTGGCCCGCGCCAGCGAGAGGATCCTGTGCTTGAGCGGGCTCTCGGCCAGCGGCTTGAAGTCATTGAACACCGGCTCGAGGTAGACCGGCGCGATGGCCACCGCGAACATGGCGATGGCGATTGCCACCAGGGCCCCCCACAACCACCAGGTGCGCGGCGCCCGCCGCAGCACGGCGTAGATGGCGGTGAGGGCGAGGGTGCCGAGGACGAGGCCGATCGCCAGGCCCTTCGCCTGGTCGCCGAGCCAGCCGCCGAGAGTCTGGTTGGACATCCCGTATTGGTGCTCGCGGAAGTAGCCCTCGTAGGCGCTCCACGGCAGCAGGACGACGGCGGAGATGACGATGTAGGTGGCGGCGAAGAGGGCGGTCTGCAGCCACCGCATGCCGGTGATCCGTTCCGCCCGGTCGCGCAGGCGGGCCGCCAGGCCAGTGCCGAGGAACAACCAGACGACCAGGAGGCCGGCAAGGAAGTCCCACAGCAGGAGCCAGTAGCCGCCCTCGAAGTAGGCGTCGGACTTCGCCCGCGCCGCCGGCGAGAGCTGCTCCAGGTAGGCGTTGGTGGCGGCGTCGGCGTCGAAGTGGGCGGCCGCGGCGGCCGGCGGCGATGCCGGAGCCGAGGGTGCGGTGGCTGCCGGAGCTGGCGCCGCGGGCTCGGCGGCCAGCGCGGCGGTGGCGGCGAGGAACAGGCAGGCGAGCGTCGCCAGCCGCAGTGAGTTGGTCGCTTTCACGTCAGTCCCCTTCTCGGTCAGGCGCTGGCCAGGCAGCGGGATCGGGCTCGCCACTGGCCGGCTAGCAGGCTCATACGTGGCGTCGGCGAAACAGTTGCGCCGACACCAGCTACTCATCCGTAGCGGTGATCTTGGCCCAATTCGCTCTCTACGCGATACTGGGAGCCACTCCCGCGGAGGTGCGTTGACCCTCGAGGCTGCCTCGCAGCAGTTCGCCGGCCGGGTCGCCATCGTCACCGGCGCCGCCCGCGGCCTCGGTCGCGCCATCGCCGCGCGCCTGCACGAGCTCGGCGCCGCGGTGGCCGTGCACGTGCGCGACCTCGACCGCGCCGCGGCGGTGGCCGCCGAGCTGGGCGGCGAGCGGACGCTGGCGGTGGCCGGCGACCTCGCCGACGAGGGCACACCCATGGCAATCGTGCGGCGCACGGTCGAGCGCTTCGGCCGCGTCGACGTGCTGGTCAACAACGCCG
>DASYUP010000312.1:0-4763 GCA_036001185.1 Thermoanaerobaculia bacterium | reverse complement strand
CGAGGCCCCTCGTCGCTACGCTCCTCGGGGCTGAGCCCGCCGCGCGCACGGTCGTGCGCGCTCTGGGCTCAGGCCACCGTCACCTCGTCACACAGGTAGACGTCCTGGATGGCGTGCAGCAGCTCGACGCCCTCGCGCATGGGGCGCTGGAAGGCCTTGCGGCCGGAGATCAGGCCGCAGCCGGCGCCGCGCTTGTTGATCACCGCCGTGCGCACCGCCTGCTGCAGGTCGGCGGTGCCCTTGCTCTCGCCGCCGGAGTTGATGAGGCCGACGCGGCCCATGTAGCAGTTGGCGACCTGCCAGCGCACCAGGTCGACCGGGTGGTCGGAGACCAGCTCGCCGTAGACTCGCTTGTCGGTCTTGCCGAAGTCGATCGCCGTGTAGCCGCCGTTGTTGGTGGGCAGCTTCTGCTTGATGATGTCGGCCTGGATGGTGACGCCGAGGTGGTTGGCCTGGCCGGTGAGGTCGGCGGCGGTGTGGTAGTCGACGCCATCCTTCTTGAAGCCCGGGTTGCGCAGGTAGCACCAGAGGATGGTCGCCAGGCCGAGCTCGTGGGCGTGGGTGAAGCACTCGCCGACCTCGACGATCTCGCGGGCGGCGTCGTCGGAGCCGAAATAGATGGTCGCCCCCACCGCCGCGGCGCCCATCTCCCAGGCCTGCTCGACGCGGGCGAAGAGGATCTGGCTGAACTGGTTGGGATAGGTGAGCAGCTCGTTGTGGTTGAGCTTGACGACGAAGGGAATCTTGTGGGCGTAGCGGCGCGCCACCGAGCCGAGCACGCCGAGGGTGGAGGCGACGCCGTTGCAGCCGCCCTCGATGGCGAGCTTGACGATGTTCTCGGGATCCATGTATTCGGGGTTGGGGGCGAAGGAGGCGGCCGCCGAGTGCTCGATCCCCTGGTCGACGGGCAGGATCGACAGATAGCCGGTGCCGGCGAGGCGCCCGGTGTTGTGGAGCCGGTTCAGGTTGACCAGCACGGCCGGCTTGCGGTCGGAAGCGCCGAAGCAGCGGTCGAGGTGGTCGGGGCCGGGCAGGTGTAGCTGCTCCTTGCGGATGCCCTTGCAGGTGAAGCCCAGCAGGCTCTCGGCGTCGGAGCCGAGCTGAGCGGCGATGCGGTCGACGGCGGCGGACTGGACGGTGGCCATGCGAATCCCTCCTGGCTGAGGGACCTATGTTATCCGTCATCGCGAGGGCGCGCAGCGTCCCCGTCGTCCGTCATCGCGAGGGCGCGCAGCGTCCTCGTCGTCCGTCATCGCGAGGGCGCGCAGCGCCCGTGGCGATCTCGGCGTCGAGATCGCCACGTCGCTCGCTGCGCTCGCTCCTCGCGATGACGGGCTGCGCCCGTCAAGCAGGCTCGATACCGAGCCGCTCGAGCAGGTTCCACAGGACGAGCGCGGTGACGCCCCAGATCTGCCGTTTGCCGACGTGGAAGACGGTGATCGGGCGCGGCGTGCCGTCGACCAGGATGTCGCGGCGCTCGATGAGCTGCGGGTTGGCGACGGCGGCGAGCGGCAGGGCGAAGATCTCGGCCACCTCGCGCGCCGCCGGCCGCGTCTCCACCGGGTAGGGCACGGCGCCCACCACCGGCTGGACGTGGAAGCCGGTAGGAGTGTCCGCCTCGTCGAGCAGCCCCAGCGGCAGCACCTGCTTGGGATCGAGGCCGATCTCCTCCTCGCTC
This sequence comes from Thermoanaerobaculia bacterium, assembly GCA_036001185.1. Taxonomy (GTDB): domain Bacteria; phylum Acidobacteriota; class Thermoanaerobaculia; order Multivoradales; family JAIOJS01; genus DASYQD01. The sequence goes on along the minus strand of DASYUP010000312.1, from coordinate 3,085 downwards.
TCGCGCAGGGCCGCCGCCCAGGGGTCCTCACCGAGCTCCAGGCTGCCGCCGGGGAAGGCGATCTGGCCGCGGTGGTAGGGCATGTCCTCGGCGCGCCGCGTCAGCAGCACCCAGAGGCCACCGGCGTCGACGTACAGCGGCACCAGCACCGCGGCACGGCGGGTCTGCTCGCCCGCGAGCTCGGGTGGCAGCCGCTCGGGCGGCGGCGCGGTGAGGCGCTGCCGCACCTCGAGGATCCAGCTCGGCGCGTCGGGGGCGCCTTCGCCGGTCACAGCTTGTCCAGCCTGGCGAGCACGGCGTGGCCGGGAGCGAGCTCGACGCGGCGAGGTTGCGCTGGCAACGGGATCTCGAAGCGCTCCTCTGGCTCGTCGACCAGCACCACCACCTGGCCGTGACGATCGCCGCCGAAGTCGACCGGCAGCGGCATGCGGAAGCCGGCCGGTACGCCGCTCTGCCGCACCTCCAGCACCAGCAGCGGCTTGCCGTCGCGTTGGCTCACCTCGTAGCGCCACTGATAGGTGGGGATGGCGGTGCCATAGACCCACTGGTCGAAGAACCACCGCCAGTCTGCCGGCGCCACCCGGCCGAGGGTGGCGACGAAGTCCTCGCTGCTCGCCGCCTTGCCGCGGTGCTCGGCGACGAAGGTGCGCAGCAGGCGCACGAAGGTATCGTCGTTGCCGCTCTTCTCGCGCAGTAGCACGCGCAGCATGTGCAGCACCCAGGCGCCGCGATCGTAGGCCTGGGCGAAGTAGCCGCCCGGCGCGTCGGCGGTGGAGGCTCGCCAGCCAACGGCGATGGGCCCCAGCTTGGCTCGTTGGGAGTCGTTGAGCGGCAGCAACCCCGGGCGCGCGAACTTGCCCATCGCCCCGCGCAGCGAGCCGGTGAGCGCCTGCAGGTCGGCTTCGAGGATCTCCTGCAGGTACTTGGGACCGCCGTCGACGGCGCGCTCGACGAACATCATCGCCGAGTACTCGGCGAAACCCTCGGAGAGCCACTGATCGCGGTAGCTCGCCCACGCCACCTGGTGCCCCCACCACTGGTGGGCCACCTCGTGGGCATGGAAGAGCTCCGAGGCTCCGGGATGCTCCTCGGCGAAAGTGCCCTCGGCGAGGTGGAGGAAGCCGTCGAACGCCTGTCCGTGGTTGCCGACGATACTGGTGACGGTGAGCGTGTCGCCGTCGAGCGGGGAAGCGAAGAGCTGACTGAAGAAGAAGGCGCTGTTGGCGACGTCGGCGCCGACGTTGTGCAGCTTGTTGCGGCCGGTGCTGCCGGGGTCGGCGCCGAAGACGCGCACCGGTGGCACGCCGGCGAGGAGCACCTCCTCCTCGAGCGCGTGCTCGGCGTAGGCGAAGGTGAGCATCATCGCCGGCTTGTCGACGGCGTAGCGCACGTGACGCCCCTCGCCGCTCTCCTCGCTGCTCACCAGCTTGCCCATCCCGCGCACCTCGACCTTCTTGGGCACCCAGAGGTCGAGCGAGCCGGTGTGGCGGTCTTCGAGGTAGCTGTCCGCCTCGTCGGGATACCACGAGCGGCCGCCAACGTAGCTGATGACCTGCAGCTCGTAGTCGACCGCGAGCTGCACGGCGGCGCCGGCCCGCATTGGCGCTGCCAGCACCACCAGCAAGTCGTCGTCCTCCAGCCGGTCGCCCAGCGGCGAGCGCCGGTTTGCCGCCGGTGGGTGGCGCAGATAGGCCAGCGCGGCGCCACCGGCGTCGTGGACGGCGAGCACCTTCGCCGCCGGCTCGAGGGTGAGACGTAGCGCCAGGGGGCCGTCGAGCAGAGCCCGCATCGTCAGAGTGGCGGTGAAGCGGCCGAGACGGGGGTGGATTGCCGACTCGCCCAGGCGCGGCGCGCTCCCCGCCGCCCGCAGGTCAGCGCGCACGTCGACCCGCTCGACGCGCACCGCGTCGCGGCGGCCCGGCGAAGGGCGGCCGTCGGCGCCGCGTTCCTCGGCGCGGTCGAGCGACACCCAGCGCTCGACGAAACCCCGCTCCAGATGGTCGAGGACGACCTCCTCCTGGCGCCAGGGCTCGAGCTCGAAGGTGAGCCAGCCGAGGTCCCGCGTGTGCACGTCGACGCGCAGATAGTCGTCGCCCGGAGTGAGCAAGCCGGCGATCACCCGCGCGTCGACGTCGTCGGCCCGCAGCTCGAGCCAGTCGCCGTGGCGGTCGTCGGCCAGCGAGTCGCCGCTCCAGGGAGGCTGCGGCGCGACTCCGAGCAGGCGCTCGACGCCACCCGGCGCGCGCAGGACGAGCTGGTCGAAGGGAAGGGCAGCCAACTCGGAGGGGCCGCCGGTGAAGCGGGCGAGCTGCTGGCGCTCGACCGGGTCGGGCACGGCGAACGAGAACGTGCCGCCGCCGCTGAAGGTGGCGCCGGTCACCGCGCCGTCGGCGAGGGGCTGCTGCAGCCGCACGGTGCCGGAGGCGAGCGTCCAGGTGGCGGCGTCGCGACGGATCGTCACCCCGCCCGCTGCCAGCGGCGCCGAAGCGCCAAAGCGGTGGCTCAGGAGCTGCTGGTAGGCCGCGACCGCGTCGCCGGGCGCGAGCGCCAGCGCGGGCGACGCCGAGGCAACGAGGAGGAGCGGCAGCCACCGGCGCAGGACGAGCTGGGTGAAGAGCATCGCTACCCCGGTCGCACGCGGATGGTGAGGCGCTTGCCCTCCGGCCCGGCGAAATGGAAGGAGAGGTGGTAGAAGCTCCACGGTTGTCCGCCGCCCGGCATGGCGTGGCGCGCCAGCACGCGTTGCGGACGCACGAGGAACGAGATGCCACCGTCGGGCCGCAGCATCACCTCGCTCACCTCGGCGCCGCGCGCCGGCAGCTCGCTGCCCAGCTGCTCGCCGCCGTCGACCCAGAAGCCGGCGATGTCGCCGGGCGCGCCGACCAGCACCTCGACCCAGGTGCGCGTGGGCACGGCGGCGGCGCGGCCGCTGGGCAGGGCGTCGCCCTCGAGCAGCACCATCTTGCCGGCGCCGAACGCCAGCCGCGAGCCGAACCGCAGGGTCGTCTGGGTGGTCTCCAGCGGTGCCCAAGGCGCCAGGTAGGAGGCCGTGTAGCGCGGCTCGCCGCGCGGCCCCAGCGGCTCC
>DASYUP010000311.1:0-10175 GCA_036001185.1 Thermoanaerobaculia bacterium | reverse complement strand
AGGCTCTCGTTGAGGATGCCCTGGCCGACCTGCCGCCAGGTCTTGCCGCCGTCCTCGCTGCGGGAGACCGACAGGTGCTCGCCGCGACCGCCGGCGAGGACGATCTTGGGGTTCTGCGGGTGCACGGCGATGGCGTAGCAGTCCTGGCCGGGGACGCGGAAGCTCGTCCAGGTCTTGCCGCCGTCGGCGCTGCGGTGGTGCAGGTTGGTCGACGGCACGTAGATGGCGAGCGGCTGGGTGGGGGCGAAGGCGATGCGCAGGCCGACGACGTCGTCGTTCTCGGGCCGCACCGGCTTCCAGGTGGCGCCGCGGTCGAGCGAGCGCCACATGCCGGCGTCCTCGACACCCGCCCACAGGGTGGTGGTCTTGCCGGGGTCGACCATCAACCAGTTGACCTCGCGGCTGGTCATCTCGTCGCCCGGCAGCGCCCAGGTGGCGCCGCCGTCCTCGCTGCGCCAGACGCCGCCGCCGTTGGTCGCGGCGTAGACGGTGTCGGGATGGGCGGGGTCGACGGCAACGTCGCGCACGGTGCCCAGAAAGGGCCCCTCGGGACGCCACTGCGGGCCCTGGGCGCCGGCCAGAGCAGCGACGAGCAGGAGGGTGATCGAGCCGATGCCGCGAAGCGCCAGCGAGCGCATGGTGAGCCTCCGTTGGGGGTGTCGAGCGGCCTGTATTGGAAGCGGTGCGGCCGGATCGTAGCACCGGGAATCGGCGCGATCGTGACGCGGTTGTCAGTCAGCCGGGACCTCCGCGCACCCGCCGGGTACTACACTGTCTCGCCCGATGTTCCTCCCTCGACGCGCTCCGCTTGCCCTCGCCGCCGCCCTCCTCGCGGCGATCGTGCTGGCCGGCTGCGACGGCGACACCGCCTCGCGCGCCGAGGAGAAAGGCCCGGGCAAGGCCCCCCGCTCCGTGCGAGTGGTGCCGGCCGCCGAGGCCCCGTTGCCCGACGTCGTCGAGGTGACCGGCACCCTCGCTGCCCAGGACGAGGTGGTCCTCGGCACCAAGGTCGCCGGGCGCCTGGCCGAGGTCGCCGTCGACCTCGGCAGCCGCGTGCGCCGGGGTCAGGTGCTGGCGCGGCTCGCCCCCGCCGACTTCGTGCTGCGCGTGCGCCAGGCCGCAGCGGCCCTCGAGCAGGCGCGTGCCCGCCTGGGGCTCGCGGCCGGCGACGCCGCCGACGCCATCGAGCCCGAGCGCACGGCGGTGGTGAAACAGGCGAAGGCAGTGCTCACCGAGGCGAGTGCTCGCCGCGCCCGTGCCCAGGCCCTGTTTCGCGAGAAGCTCCTTCCTCAGGCCGATCTCGATGCCGCCGAGGCCTCGTACCAGGTCGCCGAGAGCCAGTACCAGGACGCCCGCGACGAGGCGCTCAACCGCCACGGCGTCGTCGACCAGCGGCGCTCGGAGCTCGATCTCGCGCGCCAGCAGCTCGTCGACTCCGTGCTCGTCGCCCCCTTTGCCGGTGCCGTCAGCGAGCGCCACGCCACCGCCGGCGAGTTCGTCGCCGCCGGCCAGCCGGTGGTCACCCTGGTGCGCACCCACCCGCTGCGCCTGCGCCTGCGCCTCGCCGTGCCCGAGCGCGCCGCCGGACGCGTGCGCGTCGGTCAGGAGGTGCGGGTGGCGGTGGAGGGAGACTCGCGCGCCTATCGCGGCCGTGTCGCCCGCGTCGGCCCCGCCATCGACGCCACCGATCGCACGCTCAAGGTCGAGGCCGAGGTGCCCAACGACGACGGCGCGCTGCGGGCCGGCTCGTTCGTCGGCGCGCAGGTCGTCACCGCCGCCGACCGCCCGGTGCTCCTCGTGCCCGTCTCCGCTCTCGTCACCTTCGCCGGCATCGAGAAGGTGCTGGCGGTGGAGGAGGGCAAGGCGGTGGAGAAGCGCGTCCGCACCGGCCGCCGCGCCGGCGATCGCGTCGAGGTGCTCGAGGGCCTCGCCGCCGGCGAGCTGGTGGTGGTGTCGCCCGGCAACCTGGTCGACGGGCAGGCGGTAACCGTCGAACGGTGAGAGGACCACTCCGGTGTAGGGGCGGGGCTCGTCCCCGCCCGTCTTCGCCCCCCTGACCACCCCGCCGACCATGCAAAAGCTCGCCGAGGTCTGCATCCGCCGCCCGGTCTTCGCGGTGATGCTGGTGCTGGCGCTGGTGGTGGTGGGCGCCGCCAGCTACTTCCGCCTCGGCGTCGACCGCTTCCCGTCGGTGGACATGCCGACGGTGACGGTGCGCACCAACCTGCCGGGCGCCGCCCCCGAAGAGGTGGAGACGGTCCTCTCGCAGCCGATCGAGGAGGCGGTGAACACGGTGGCCGGCATCCAGGAGCTGCGCTCGGTATCGGGGCAGGGCAGCTCCTTCGTCATCGTCACCTTCGACCTCGAGCGCGACATCGACGTCGCCACCCAGGACGTGCGCGACCGCGTCGCCGGCGTCGTCCGCCAGCTGCCGCCCGACGTGCTGCCGCCGGTGGTTTCCAAGGCCGACAACGACTCGACGCCGGTGCTCACCCTGGCGGTGACCGCCGACCGGCCGCTGCGCGAGCTCACCGAGATCGCCGACAAGCTGGTGCGGCCGCAGGTCGAGCGCGCCGACGGCGTCGGCCAGGTGGAGCTCGTCGGCGGCCTGCAGCGGGCGATCAGCGTCTGGGTGGAGGCCGACCGCCTCGCCGCCTACCGCCTGCCCATCGCCGGCGTGCGCGACGCCATCCGCCGGCAAAATGCCGATGCCCCAGGCGGCAACGTCACCACCGCCCAGCGCGAAGAGGTGCTGCGCACGCTCGGCCGCATCGACGCGCCGCGCGACTTCGACGACCTGGTGGTCGCCACCGTCGGCGGCACGCCGGTGCGGGTGCGCGACATCGGCCACGCCGAAGACGGCACCAAGGAGCAGCGCTCGCTGGCGCGGCTCAACGGCGTGCCGACCGTCACCCTCGAGGTGCGCCGCCAGTCGGGCGCCAACACGGTGGCGGTGATCGAGGCGGTGAAGGCCAACCTCGCCAAGGTGAGCGCCCAGCTGCCGCCCGACGTCAAGCTGCAGGTGATCCGCGATCAGTCGCGCTACATCTACGGCGCCCTGTACGAGATCGACCGCCATCTGCTGCTCGGCGCCATCCTCGCCTCGCTGGTGGTGCTGGCGTTCATGCGTAGCTGGCGCTCGACGCTGATCGCCGCGGTGGCCATCCCCGCCTCGGTGATCTCGACCTTCGGCATGATGGCCGCCCTCCACTTCACCTTGAACAGCGTCACCATGCTGGCCCTGGTGCTGATGGTGGGGGTGGTGATCGACGACGCCATCGTCGTGCTGGAGAACATCTTCCGCTTCGTCGAGGAGAAGGGGCTCGAGCCCTTCGCGGCGGCGCGCCAGGCGACGGCGGAGATCGGCCTGGCGGTGCTGGCGACGACCCTGTCGCTGGTGGTGATCTTCGTGCCGGTGTCGTTCATGTCGAGCATCTCCGGGCGCTTCCTCTACCAGTTCGGCATCACCGCCGCGGTGGCGGTGCTGGTGTCGCTGTTGGTGTCGTTCACCCTGACGCCGATGATGAGCGCCCGCCTGCTGCGCGCCGAGGACGTCGCCGCCGGGCACGGCCACGGCGCCAGCGGCGGCGACGGCCGCGCCGCCGCCGCCTCGCGGCGCGGCTTCTACGCCCACCTCGACGACGGCTACGCCCGCCTGCTCGCCTGGGCGATGGCCCACCGCAAGGTGGTCTTCGCCGGCACCGCGCTGGTGGTCCTCTCGTCGTGGCCGCTCTACCGGCTGGTGCGCCAGGAGTACACCCCCACCGACCTCGACGAGGCCGAGTTCGACGTCGGCGTCAACGCGCCCGAAGGCACGGGCCTGGCGGCGATGGACGATGTCATGCGAGCGGTCGAGTTCGAGGTGCGGCAGAGCCGCGGGGTGCGGCTGGCGCTCGCCACCGTCGGCGGCGGCTTCATCGGCGGCGTCAACCAGGGCAGTGTCTACGTGCGCATCGCCCCCCACGAGGAGCGCACCTTCTCGCCCGGCCGCTGGCTGCGTGAGACGCTGCACGGCCACCCGCTGCGCGCTTTCACCGACCGCTACCCGCAGCGCCAGGTGATGCAGGAGATCCGCCAGCGGCTCAAGAAGTACTCTGACCTGCGCACCAACGTGCGCAACGCGCGCTCGTTCCTCTCCACCGGCGGCGGGGCGGAGATCGACTTCGTGCTGCGCGGCCCCGACCTGCAGGCGCTGTGGGAGTACGCCGACAGCCTGCGCGCGCGCGCCGACGAGCTGGGCCTGGTCGACGCCGACACCACGCTCAAGCTCGACAAGCCAGAGCTGCGGGTGGTGATCGACCGCGCCCGCGCCGCCGACCTCGGCGTCGACAGCGAGGAGGTGGCGCAGGCGCTGCGGCTGATGGTGGGCGGCGACCAGCAGGTGTCGCGTTACCACGACGCCGGCGTCAACCAGGACTACGACGTGCAGCTGCGCCTGGTGGGCGCCGACCGCAGCGACCCCGACACCATCTCGCGGCTCTACGTCAGCCGCGCCGGTGTGGCGCCGGGCGGCGGGGGCAACCTCGGAGGCGCCAATCTAGCGCGTCTCGACAGCCTGGTGAAGCTGGTGCGGGCGCGCGCGCCGTCGCGCATCGATCGCCTCGATCGCCAGCGGCAGGTGAGCCTGCGCGCCGGCGTGGCGCCGGGCTTCGCCATGGCCGACCGCCTGGCGACGCTGCGCCGGGCGGCCGAGGAGCTGCACCTGCCGGCCGGCTACACCACGGCGGTCACCGGGCGCGCCCGCGAGCTCGAGCGCACCTTCCGCGAGTTCCTCTGGGCCTTCGCGCTGTCGGTGGTGTTCATGTACATGATCCTGGCGGCGCAATACGAGAGCTTCGTCCACCCGCTCACCATCCTGCTGTCGCTGCCGCTCTCCGTCCCCTTCGCGCTGTTCTCGCTGTGGGCCACGGGCAACACCTTGAACCTCTACTCGGCGCTCGGCATCCTGGTGCTCTTCGGGGTGGTGAAGAAGAACGCCATCCTGCAGGTGGACCACACCAACCGCCTGCGCGCGGAGGGCGAGATGGAGCGTCTCGCCGCCATCCTGCAGGCCAACCGCGATCGCCTGCGGCCCATCCTGATGACCACCCTCGCCCTCGTCGCCGGCATGCTGCCGCTGGCGCTGGGCAACGGCCCCGGCGCCGAGGAGCGCCGCTCGGTGGCGGTGGTGGTGATCGGCGGCCAGTCGCTCTGTCTGCTGCTGACGCTGCTGGTGACGCCGGTCGCCTACTCGCTGCTCGACGACGCGGTGGGGCGGCTACGGACGCGGCACGGCCGCCTGCTGCGCACCCTGGGCGAGCGGCTGGCGGCGGCGCGGCGCGAGCGACGCGAGCGGCGCGAGGCGGCTTAGGCCTTCACCCCTTCTCGTCGGCGCTCGGCCCGTAGGCGCCGGGCACCGGCACGTCGAGCAGCCGCAGGTAGACCGAGAGCTGCCCGCGGTGGTGAATGAGGTGGCTAAGCGTGAAGTCGCGGAAGACGGCAGCGCGCGGCTTCTCGAAGCGCAGCCGGCCCATGATCTTGAAGCGCCAGGGCTGCGCCAGCGCGCCGTCGTCGATGCCGGTGAGCGCGAGCTCGCAACAGGCGGCGCGGTCGTCGAAGGACGCCAGCAGCTCGGCCACCGAGCTCGCCTGGTAGGGCCGGTAGCCGGTGGGGTCGAAGTCGAGCTCGTCGGCGCCGAGGATGGAGTCGGCCCAGCGCAGGCAGTCGACGATGTGGGAGGCGAGCCCGCCGGCGGTGAAGGACTTCTCGTGGGGCTTCCAGCCGAGCTTGTCGTCGGGCAGGCGCTCCAGCAGCTTGCGGGTCGTCTTCGCCTCGTGGGCGAACTCGCGGGCGAGCTCGTGCGCGAAGTCGCGGGCCGGGGCGTCGGTGCTCTTCGTCTGTGCTTGGGTTGCGGTCTGGGCGTTCATGACTTCCTCAGCGATGCCAGCAGGTCCTCCAGGCGGTCATAGCTTGCCTCGACGCCCTTCTCCATGCCGGACTTGAGGACGCCGTCGCGAGCGTCGCGCGACTCGTAGAGGATGGTCTGGGTGATGGTGGTCTTGCCTGCCTTCTCGCTGAGGACGACGGTGCCGATCGCCTCGCCGGGGTACCAGGCCTGGTCGAACTTCTCGCTCGAGACGATGCGCTGGGGGGCGACGATCTCGCGGTAGACGCCACCCATGCCCATGGTGGTGCCGTCGTCGTCACGGCGCCAGACCCAGCGGTACGTGCCGCCGACCCGCAGGTCCATGTCGCAGACGACCATGGACCAGCCGGGGGGGCCGAGCAGCCAGCGCCGCACGTGCTCGGGCCTGGTGAAGGCGTCGAAGACGAGGGCGCGCGGGGCGTCGAAGGTACGGGTCATGACGATCTCGCGGTCGCTGGGGGTGGTCACTTGCAAGGCTCCGGTGGTCGGCATCGCCGGCTCTCCTCCTACTTCCTGGTCCGGGAACGTTGGTGCTTCTTGGGCTTCGGCTTCTGCTGGCTCTTGAGCTCGTCGAGCAAGGCATCGAGGCGCTGGTAGCGGGCCTCCCAGAACTGGCGGTAGCCCTCGATCCAGGCGCTGGCGTCGGCGAGCGGCTGGGCCTCGAGGCGCCGCGGGCGGCGCTGCGCGTCGACGCCGCGCGAGATCAGGCCGGCGCGCTCGAGCACCTTGAGGTGCTTGGAGATGGCCGGCTGGCTCATCTCGAAGGGCGCGGCCAGCTCGGCCACCGAGGCCTCCCCGGCGGCGAGGCGGGCGAGGATCGCCCGCCGGGTGGGATCGGCGAGCGCCGCGAAGGTGGCGTCGAGACTGGCGAGAAGGGGGGGCGGCTGTCCATAACTCATCGGTTGCATAACCTAAAAGTTATGGAAGTCCGGTCACGTTGTCAAGCCCCCTCCTCCCGGTGGGACGTCGCGGCGCCATCCACCTCCGCCAGGGTGGACAAGCTGCCCCTACCGTCGACCAGCGCCCGCGGGACGCTCAGCCGTGACTGTGAGCCGCTACGGCGTGACCACGCGCACCCGGGCGCTGTAGACGGCGAAGACGCCGTCGCGTCCGTCCACCCACACCGGGTGGAAGATCCCTTCGCCATCGGCGGCCAGGCCGATGTAATCGCCGCCGCGGGGCCACTCCTGCGAGACGGCGCGACCGGTCACCGGGAAGATCGCCGCCTCGTTCCGTTGCCCATTCGGGCAGGACACCGCATCCGAGACGAGAGTCGGCGCAATGAAGGTCTCGCCGCCGTCGACAGAGGCGGCGAAGTAGAGCCGGTAGCAGTCGAGCTTGCCGGGCGCCACCTCGTGCTGGATCCAGGCCAGCCCCAGCGTCCCGTCCTTGGAGACGGCCGTGGCGTTGAAGTAGGCCGGTCCGGCATTCGGTGACTGGAGGATCCGCGGCAACGACCAGCTACGCCCGCCATCCGCGGAGTAAGAGACGGAGACGTCTCGCCGCGTGCCGGTGTCGCGGCGCGGCCCCATGTCGCCGCCATTCCACGCCACGTAGACGCGCCCGTGGTACTTGCCGCCAGTGGTGTCGACAGCAGCATGGAAGAACCCCGGGGAGGTCCGCGGCACGTCGGCGACGAAGGCGGGGAGGCCGGCCCGCGTTGCTTGCTCCTCGAGACGCACGACGTAGAGGCGCGTGGCCTTCAGCCGTTGCTGCGCCTTGGCGGCGTAGTCGTCGTAAGGCACGAGAAGGGCGCCGTCGGGCATCGCGACCGGGTTGCTTGGCTGGTGAGAAAGGCTGTCCGGGGCCAGAAAGCGGACCAGGCGGAAGGAGAGTCCGGCGTCGTCGGAGCGGAGCACGGCCACGCCGTCCGCGTCGACGCGATCGGGCTCGGCGACCACCAGGGGATCCTTGCCCGAAGCGAGGGCGGTGACATAGACGTGTCCGGCCGCGCCTTTGCCGATGGCCATGATGGCCGGCCGATCGAAGCTCTTGCCGGTGATGACCGTCGGGCCTTGCCAGGTGCGGCCCTTGTCGCCCGAGCGATAGACCAGCACGGGGAACCGCCAATCCTGGCCGACCTTCATGTTGGCCAGGGCCGAACAGTAGGCGGTCCCGTCCGCACCATAGGTGATCCAGACGTCGACGGCGAAGCGCAGGCGCTCGCCTAGCGCAGCCGGATCCATGGCGGGCAGGTGCGCGGCCGCCCAGGTCCGTCCGCCGTCCGCCGAGAAGTAGGCGCGGGCCAGCGTCCCCTTGCCGGGCACGAGCTCGGAGGCAGCGATGACCACGCTGCGCGGATCCTCGGGATGAGCGGCGATGTAGGGTTCGACGTGCGGTGCGTCCGCCGGGCTCACCCGCACGTTGGCTCCGACCTCGATCCTGGGAACCGCTTCCCTGGGGTCCGCCGGGGCGGCCGGTGCGTCCAGTCGGGCGAGCAATACCGCGAGAGAGAGGAGCCAGATCTTCATGGCGCGAGCCCGGCGCCGGCGACTCTTACTGGATTGACCGAGGTTTCGGACATACGGTTTCGATCGACGCGCTACCAACTCAATAGACGGGCCACCAGCGCCGATTTGCTAGGCGGTCAGCGCTCCTGGTGCTGCAGGCACGTTTCAGTCGGCTCTGGGTCCCTCGTTTTGGGCCTCGGTATGACCGTGGTTATATTGAGCCCCGTTCTCGAGGATCTACAGTCCCGCTCCGTCTCGCGGGGCGACTGGTGAACCCTCTACGGCGCTGACGCACCCGGAAACGTCAGGGTCAAACCTTCCGATAGCGGTCTTCCCAAGCAGTCGGTCTTCAACGTCTCGCAGCTGCTCACACTCAGCCGTCAGTTTCTGATGCGTGCCGGCAACCTCCCGGGCGCGGTCATGAACCAGGTCGCCGACGGCCTCCGACTGGTACTCGCTCTCTAGGCAACGGTCCGCTCGGAACCGCGGATCCGCTATCTCGCCCGCTGGCTCCCCGGCGCGTACTCCCAGGCCCGCTCCCCCTTCGCCCCTTCGGCGAAGCGGGTGTCGACGTACTCCTCGAAGGCGATGTCGCGATCGAGGACGCCGGTCTCGACCATCAGGGCGGTGACGAGCTGGAAGTCCTTCTTGTAGGGGGTCAGCGGCTCGTATTTCACGCGGTCGAGCGGCCGCGTCAGCGCCCACGCCAGCACGCGCGGGTCCTGGTGGTAGTAGTACCGCCCCACGAAGTCAGCGGCGTGGAGGCGATGCGGCTTGCCGCCCTCGAGCCACAGCCCGGAGCGCGCGATGCCGTCGACCAGCGCCTGCACCACCCGCGGGCGGCGGTCGATGACGTCCTGGCGCACCACCAGGACGCAGGACATGTAGTCGGGCCAATACTCCCTGGCGTGGAAGAGCACGCGGCCGATGCCGCTGATCTCCGCCTGCGAGGGGAAGGGCTCGCCGACGACGAAGCCGTCGATGGCATGAGCGGCGAGGGCGGCCGGCATGTCGGGGGGCGCCATCTCGGGCATCTTGAAGTCGGCCGGGCCGAGGCCGACTTTCTTCATGGCGCGGATGGCGAGCAGGCGCTCGTCGGAGAAGCGGCTGGGGATGGCGATCGTCTTGCCGCGCAGGTCGGCGATCGAGCGCGCCCGGGACTCTTTCGCCACCACCATGGCGCTGCCGTAGCGGTGGCCGAGGTAGACGATGCGCACCGGGACACCTTGAGCCCGCAGGGCGATGGCCATCGGCGCCACCATGAAGGCCGCCTGCATCTTGTTGGAGATCAGCGCCTCCTTGATCTCGGGGAAGCCCTGGAAGAGGCGGGGCACGAAGAGCTCGCCGACATCGGTGAAGTTGCTGATGTAGTCGGTGACCGGGCAGGCGAGGTGGCAGGTGACGGGGATGTAGGCGACGTTGAGCTTGCGCTGCGAGGGCGGTCGCAGGTCGTTGAGGGCCACCGCCCAGTTGACGTTGAGGACGAGGTGGAGGGCGGTGATCGCCGCCACCCACAGCGCGACGGGGAGGGCGAGGCGGCGCCTCACTCCTGGAAGCCCCTCACTCCTGAAAACCCCAGCGCACGGCCGGCAGCCGCTCGAGGCGACGCATGGCGACGTCGAGGGCGAGGCCGATGGTGCCGATCATCAGCATGCCGGCGATCACCAGGTCGTAGCGCTTGCCGGCGTTGCGCGAGTCGAGGATCAGGTAGCCGAGGCCGGAGTCGACGCCCAGCATCTCCGCCGCCACCACCACCATCCAGGCGATGCCGAGCGCCACGCGCAGGCCGGTGAGCACCCGCGGCAGGATCGCCGGCAGCA
>DASYUP010000310.1:0-4309 GCA_036001185.1 Thermoanaerobaculia bacterium | reverse complement strand
GCGCTCGCGGGCGCGCAGGTAGAAGCCGGCCGCCGGCGATATCTCGACGACGTGCGACTGAATGAGGAAGTCGCCGCTGCGCGGCTCGACGAGCGCGGCGAACGGCAGGGCGTCGAGGCTCTTGTCGGGCACCACGACGAGGCGCGACTGGCGCGGGCCGATGTCGGCGGGCTCGATGAGCGCCGTGTAGAGGCTGCTCGCCGCCACCCGCGTGAGCGCTGTCCACTCGCCGGCGGAGAGGTCGGCGTCGAGCCGGTCCACCCAGGAGCGCAACTCGGCAGGCGAAGCGGGAATCGGCACCAGCCGGGCGCCGCTGTGATCGACGCGCCACAGCACGGCGCGCTTGTCGAGTAGGACGTAGAAGAGCACCACGGAGTCAGCGTCGAGGCGCGCCGACAGCTCGCTGAGGCTCGTCGTCGCCGGCTGCGCCTCGGGGTTCGCGAGATGCAGGCGGCGCGAGCGCGCCCGCTCGGCCCAGAAGAAGGCTTCCGCCGGGCGCTGGCGTTCCAGCTCGAGGGCGATCATTTCGTCGTAGAGCTGATCGGCGCCGTCGAGGCGAGTCAGCCAGAGGTTTGCGGTGGGATCGGGCACGCGCTGGCGCTCGAGGGCCTGGATGCCTTCGCGCAGGTCGTCCTCGGCTGCCAGCGAGTTGCCGGCCTGGCGGTTGGCGCGGGCCCGCTCGAGCAGCACCCCAGGCACCCGGTGCTCGACGTGGAGGCCGCGGAAGATGGTGAGCGCGCGCGTGAAAGCGGCGACGGCCTGGATGGGGTCGGCTGCTACCGCGCCGCGCGAGGCCGCTACGTCCGCCACGATCCAGCGGCGCAGGCTCGAGGCCGGAAGCTGCAGCGCGGCCTGGGAAGCGCGCTGGATGTGCTCGCGCGCTGCGCCAGCGTCGGCGAGCTGTAAGGCTGCGCGTGCGGTCCAACCGTGGAGCTGGGCCCGCTCCTGGGGGTCGACCGCGTAGCCGGCGTCGGCGAGCTCGCGGAAGAAGGCGAGCGCCACGTGCGCCTGGCCGCTGAGCAGGCTCCAGCCGCCGCTGCCGAAGAGAACGCCGAATCGCCGGTGGACGTCTTCGGCGCTGCCTACCGTCGCCAGCGCGGCGGCGCGGTGGTTCCAGGAGCTGCGGCTGTCGCCAGCCAGTGCGTAGGCCTCGCCAACGAGGTAATGGAGCCAGGCGACCGTATCGGCCTCGCCCAGCCGCTCGAAGATGTCGAGCGCCTGCAGGTACCTTCCCAGGCTGGCGGCGGCGTTGCCACGTTTGGCTTCCACCACGCCCTCCAGCCACAGCGCGCGGCCGCGGCTGGGGAGGTCGCCGGTGGAGGTGCGCGCGATCCCGCGAGCCGCTGCGACGAGCGCCTCGCTGGGACCGGACTCGAAGAGATCGCAGATGCCGAGCTCGATGGTGGCGCGGCGTGCGCCGAGGGTGCCGGTACCGAACGCTGCCGCGGCGCGCTGCAGCTCGGGTTTCGCTGCGGTGTAGTCGAACGCGTCGACTTGGCGTTCGCCGGCAGCCTGATCGATGTAAGCGCGTGCGAGCGCACGGGCGCCGGCCGAGCGCGCGGTAGCGGCTGCGTTTACCTCGCTGGTGAGTCGCTGGTCCCCGGTCTGGGCCGCGTAGGGCTGCGCCAAGGCGCTCGCCTGCGCCAGCGCTCGCGCGGCGCCGGCGGCGTCGCCAACGAGTACGGCCTCGCCCCAGCGGGGGAGGAGCTCGCGCTCCACCAGCCGGCGTGCGGCGAGGCGATGCTGCGTCACCAATCCGGAAAGCGTTCCGTCGCCACTCTCGGCTGCTGCCCGCAGGGCGACCCGGGGATCGGCGGTGACACGGGTCGCCGCGCGCTGCTGCAGCTCCCGCAGATGGCTCCGCGCCTCCGACGCCCAGCCCGGATCGACCTCGCCGTCGAGATACGTCTGCCAGGCTCGCGCGGCCTCGCCCGAAAGGCCGAGTCCCTCCAGGGCGAGCGCCCGGTTGAAGGCCGCCTCGCGCAGGCCGGGGGCGGCGGCGAGCGCGCCGGAGGCCGCCTCGAGGCCGGCGGCCAGGTCGTCGGCGCCGCCCTGGCGCTCGAAGCGCGTCAGGTAGGCCGCGGCGAGGTCGTTCTGCAGCCGCGGGTCGTCGGGGCTCGCCGCGGTGGCGCGGGCGAGGGTGACGAGCGCCGCGTCGACGTCGCCGACCAGGAGATGGGCGTCGGCGAGCGCCCCCAGGCGCTCGGCGCTGGGCGAGGCGACCGCCGCCTGGCGGACACTCTCGGCGGCGGCATAGTAGCGCCAGGCCACGGGGCCCGTGGTGCCGCCGCGGAAGGTCTCCCCTGGCGGCGCCCAGTGGAAGCCCCCGGTGAGGCGGGGCACCAGCGGCCGCGCCTCGGCGGTCGCCGCCACCAGGGGCTCGCGGCTGTCCGTTCGCCAGGGTTCCCAGCCGGCGGCTCGGGCCAGCCATAGGGTGGTGGCCAGGGCGACCACCGCCGCGGCCGCCACGGCCGGCAGGACGTTCGGCCCGGTGGCACGCGTGCCACCCGTGACCTCGCCGCCGGCGAAGAGCGCCGTCTCGGCGATCAGACGGGAACAGGTTGCGCACCCTGCTAGGTGCTCCTCGAGGCGCTCGCGCTCCTCGGGGAACAGCTCCCCGTCGAGGTAGGCGGCGAGGGTTTCGGCTTCAGGACAGGTGGCCATGGGCCGCCCGCTAGGGCCAGGCCTCCGGGGGCTCAGCGTCTGAGCTGAGGGTCGGAACTGCCATCTGGCAGCTTAGACGGCCGCGGCTCCTCGTTTTCCCCCGCCAAGGCCAGGCCAAAATCGAGATTCGACCCGTCCTGGAGCACCCCGGCGACGTCGTGTGCCTCCACTCCGGCCTCCCCCAGGTCCCGCCGCATCCCCCGCAGGATGCCGTCGAGCCGCTTGTAGAGGGCCTTCTGGGGGGCCCGGAGGACCCGCGCGGCCTGGGCGACGGTGAGCCCCTCCGCGAAGCGCAGGCGCAGCAGCAGGCGGTCCTGGGCGCGCAGGCGGCGCAGGCTGCCGGAGACCACCCGCGCCACCTCCTCCTCGGCGTTCCGCTGCAGCGCCGCCAGCTCGGGGTTGGGCGCCACCTGGGAGGAGGCGGCCAGCTCGTCGAGCTCGATCACCTCCTGGCGCAGGCGCTGCGGTCGCGGCGGCAGGCTGTAGTGAATGGCGGCGAGCTGCTGGCGGTCGATGGGCGGCTTGCGGCGGGCGAGCACGGCGCAGGCTTCCTCGAAGGTGAGGCCCTGGCGGTAGAGCAGCTCCTCGAGCGCGGTGGCGACGCTGCCCAGCCGCAGGGCGGCCGCCGAGGTGCGCCACTTGCCCCACCGCTGGTTGCAGTGGTCGAGGAAGAGCCGCTGTACCACGACGCCGAGGTAGGTGCGCAGGGTGCTGCGCTGGCGGAACTGCCGCAGAATGCTGTAGTCGTCCTCCACCAGGCGCAGGCGCACGAACGACTCGAGCTCGTCGGCCTGCTCGGCGGTCAGGTGGTGGCGACGCGCCAGATAGCGCACCAGCTCGCGCACCAACCCGAGGTTGGCGAGCAGCAGCTCGCGCGGGCTCACCGCCATGGCGAGGTCCGGGGACCGCTACACCAGCCCGCTGTCGCCGCGGGCGCGCTGTACCGCATGGCGTCAATTGTAGTGGAGGAATTCACCCGCGTGCGTCCGTCTAAGCAAATGAGGGCCGAGATGGCATCCGAGCACCCACGGGAGCGACCTGGGGGGGCGGCAGCCGCCGCCGCCGGGGAGGACGATCGCTACCGGCTGCTGTTCGAGCACAACCCGCAGGCGACCTGGGTATACGACGTGGAGACGCTCGCTTTTCTCGAAGTCAACGAGGCGGCGGTGCGCGACTACGGATGGCGACGGGACGAGTTCCTCCGCATGACGCTGCGCGACATCCGGCCGCCGGAGGAGGTGGGGCGGCTGCTGGTGCACCTCGAGGCGGCTCCCGGCGACCGCCGGGAGCGCGGCGAGCGCTGGCGGCACCGGCGCGAGGACGGTTCGCTCATCGACGTGGAGGTGCACTCGCACGCCGTCACCTTCGAGGGGCGGCCGGCGCGGCTGGTCCAGGTCACGGATGTCACCGAGCGGGTGCGCGGGGAGGCCGAGCTGCGGCGGCAGAAGGAGCTCTCCGACGGCCTCATCCGCAGCAGCCTCGACGGCATCGTCGCCGTCGATCCGGAGGCCGTCGTGCAGGCCTGGAACCCGGCGATGGAGCGGCTCACGGGCCTCCCCGCCGAGCGCTGCCTGGGGGTGCGCGTCGCCGAGGTGGCGATGGCGATCGGCGCTCCGGAGATCGCCGACTGCTTCCGCCGCGCCCT
>DASYUP010000309.1:0-6418 GCA_036001185.1 Thermoanaerobaculia bacterium | reverse complement strand
TACACCCGCTCACCCACTGGTGCTTCCATGGCGCCGAAGCCACCCTCGCCGCCGCCACCGCCGCCACCGCAGGTGGCGCCGGCCGGCATCCTAAGGGCGCCGGCGGTGGCCAGCGTGAAGAGGGCAACGAGGACGTTGGCAGGGGACGAGCGACGGAATGGACGCATGAATCACCTCGGCTGTAGAGTGCCCCCAAAGTCTAGCTCGCAGCAGGGGTGGGGACGAAAGGTAGGTACCATCCGGGGCGGTCCCGGTTTCGTATCGACAATGCGGCGCCTTTGCGCCGCCAAACGGAGGAGAAACTGCGTATGGCGAAGAAGATCTGTACCGTCGTCGGGGTCGTCTTCCTGCTCGTCGGCGTCGCCGGCTTCGCGATGCCCAACCTGCTGGGCACCCACCTCACCCTCGCTCACAACATCATCCACCTGGTGTCGGGTGCCATCGCGCTCTATCTGGGCGTCAAGGGGAGCCCGGGGGCCGCGGTGACCTTCTGCCGCGTCTTCGGCGCTGTCTACCTGCTGCTCGGCGTCGTCGGCTTCGCGCTCGGCAGCGGCAGCGACCGCATGTTGACCATCCTGCCCGACCAACTGATGCTGGGCACCATGGACCACGCCGTCCACGTGCTGCTCGGCCTGCTGTTCCTCATCGGCGGCTTCGTCGGCGGGCGGACGCCGTAGCGCCGGCCAGAGCGAGAGAGAAGAAAAAAGAGAGCCCGGCCGGGCTCTCGCTGTCGGTCACGCGCTGGAAAGACCGGCCCGGCCGGGCAACTCTCGGTCGCAATGCGGCGTCGGAACGCCGCCGCGACACCGAATGCCTCTGCAACCCGGCTGCCAACCGCGGCGCGGCCATCCTGCCCGTCGTCCGCCGACAATGGGCGATGGAGAGGCGGCGCTCCTATAATCGCCCGCCATGAGCCAACCGCAGGAGCGCGTGCAGGAAGACCTCAAACAGTCGATGAAGGCGCGCGACGCCGAGCGCACGAGCACGCTGCGCATGCTGCTCGCCGAGTTGAAAAACGAGCGCATCAAGCTGGGTCACGAGGTCAGCGAGGATGAGTTCCTCGTCGTCCTGCAACGCGGCGTCAAGCAGCGCCAGGACTCCGTCGAGCAGTACCGCAACGCCGGGCGTGAAGACCTGGCGAGCAAGGAGGATCGCGAGGCCAAGCTGTTGGGCTCCTACCTGCCCGCGCCGGTGTCCGAGGCGGAGGTGCGGCAGGCGGTGGAGGAGCTGGTGCGGGCGGAGGGGCTCGCCGGGCCGAGTGGCATCGGCAGGGTGATGCAGACCGTGCTGCCCCGCTTCAAGGGGCGCTTCGACGGCAAGGCGTTGCAGAAGATCGCCCGCGAAGTGCTCGGCGCCTAGCAGCGCGCGCCATGCGCCGCGCCATCGTCGGCACCGCTGGCCATATCGACCACGGCAAGACGCGCCTCATCGAGGCGCTCACCGGCATCGACTGCGACCGCCTCGCCGAGGAGAAGGCGCGCGGCATCACCATCGACCTCGGCTTCGCCTGGCTCGCCGAGGGCGACCTGCAGCTCGGCTTCGTCGACGTGCCGGGGCACGAGCGCTTCCTCCACAACGCGCTCGCCGGCCTCGGCGGCATCCGCTTGATGTTGCTGGTGGTCGCCGCCGACGAGGGGGTCAAGCCGCAGACCCGCGAGCACGTGGCGATCTGCGCGCTGCTCGGCATCCCGGCGGCGGTGGTGGCGCTCACCAAGGCCGACCTGGTGAGCGACGACCTGCTGGGCCTGGCGCAGCTCGAGGTCGAGGAGCTGCTGCAGCCCACCCCGTTCGCCGGCGCGCCGGTGGTGCCGGTGTCCGCTCTCACCGGCGCCGGGCTACCGCGGCTGCGCGAGCTGCTGCTCGCGCGCGCCGCCGAAGTGGCGGTGGCCGCCAATCCGGCACAGCCAGCGCGCCTGCCGGTGGACCGCGCCTTCCACCTCAAGGGGCTCGGCGTCGTCGTCACCGGCACGCTGGCGGCTGGGCGGATCGCGGCGGGCGACGAGCTGGTGGTGGTGCCGGGTGGACAGACCGCGCGGGTGCGCAGCGTGCAGGTGCACGGGCAGTCGCGCGACGAGGCCCTGGCGGGCGAGCGAACCTCGCTGCAGCTCGCCGGCGTCGAGCTCGGCGAGCTGGGGCGCGGGCAGCAGCTGGCGCCCGCCGGGGCCCTTGCCACCACCCACCGCCTGCTCGCTCACTGCCGCTGGCTGCCGGAGGCGGCAAGGGCGCTCGGCGGGTGGACGCCGGTACGTGTCCACCTCCTCGCCGGCGAGACCCTCGGCAAGGCGCGGGCGCTGCAGCCGGCCGAGCTTGCCCCTGGCGGCGAAGGGATCGTCGAGCTGCGCCTCGACCATCCCTTCGCCGCTGTACGCGGCGATCGGCTGGTGCTGCGGCGGCCCTCGCCGGCGGCGACGCTCGGCGGCGGCGAGGTGCTCGACCCGCAGTGGCGCCGTCGCCGCGGCCGACCACGCGACGCGGCGGTGGCCGCGCTCGCTGCCGGCCGGCGCGAAGCCTTCCTGTTGTGGGTGGAGGAGGCGGGAGAGGGCGGCGCCACCGCCGCCGACCTCGGGAGGCGGCTGGGGGCACGGGCGGTGGACGTCGTCCCCGAGCTCGCGGCCCTCACCGCCGAGAACCGGCTGCTGGCGGTCACCGCGCCCGGCGGCGACGCCCGCTGGCTGGCGCCGGCGGTGGTGCAGCGCGTCCCCGCCCGCGCGCGGCGGGTGCTCAAGGAGTACTTCCAGCGCGAGCGGCTGGCCGAGGGGATGCCGCGCGCCGAGGCGGTGCGCCGCATCCTGCGCGGCCGCGGCGGCGAGCTCGCCGACCGCTACCTCGACTGGTTGCAGGCGCAGAAAGTGCTCACCCTCGCCGGCGACCGCGTGGCGCCGCCGGGGCGGCGCGCCGAGCTCTCGGGCGACGAGTCCAGCCTCGCCACGCAGGTGATCGCCGCCTACGAGGCGGCGGGGCTCACGCCCCCGTCGCCGGGCGAGCTCGCCACGCGGCTGCGGGCCAAGCCCCAGATCTTCGACGGCGTCGTGCGCTACCTCCTGCAGCAGGGGCGCCTCGTCCGCCTGCCCGGGGGCCTGCTTCTCTCTCGCCAGGCCCTGGAGAGCCTCATCGCCAGCCTGCGCGAGACCGGCTGGGAACGCTTCTCGGTCCCCCAGTTCAAGGACCGGTTCAGGCTGTCGAGGAAGTGGGCGATCCCGCTCCTCGAGCACCTCGACTCCCTCGCCGTCACGCGCCGGGTGGGGGATGACCGACAGCTCGTCCGCTAAGGCGACCGTGGGGGAAGGCCACGGGGATCAGCTGCTCGACGGTCTCGGGCTAGTCACTTAGAGCGACCCCAGGGCCAGCACACCCACCATCCAGAGATGCTTGGTGTCGTCGTTGGGCGGCGGCGAGGGACACGCGCTGTCGAGCTCGATCGTGCACCAGACGTGGTCGGTGACCGGCACCACGTCGATCAGGAGCTGGAAGGTCGAGCCATCGCTCACCGGCCAGGAGGTCACCGGCAGCGAGCACGGGTCGGCATGCTGGCCGCCGGAGGTCGAGATCGAGGCGGTGACGGTGAAGGAGCCGACACCGTCCTGCGCCCACGCCGTCACCGGGATGGAGACCTGCGTCGGCGCCGTGTAGCCGTGCCAGTCGTTGGGCAGATTGCCCAGCGGCGTGAAAACGCCGTAGACGGGATTGGTCTGCGGAGGCACCGAGACGTCGGTGAAGCCGAGGACGGCGAGGAAGCTGCCGTAGACGCGCGTGTAGCGGAAGCTCAGACCGCTCACGGGGTCGGTCTCGAACCAGCGCGAACCCTTGGCCAGGTCCGCCAGCTCGATGGTGCCGCTGTCGCGGACCCACGGAAGTACGTCGCGCCACGGATCGGTGGGGTACTTCGATTTCAGTCGCCACGGACCAACGCCCTTGGTGTCGGTGTAGGCCTCGGCGATCTCGTGGGTGGCGGCCCCGGTGTGGCTGTCGAGGGATAGGTCGCGACCGCCGACCTCGCCAGGCTCGTCCGCCACCGGCAGCACGACGGCCATCGAATCCCCGGCGGTGAACAGGTTGGACTCGCTGCCACCCTGCGGCGCTGGCGCTTGGGGTCGAGCACCGGATGGTGCGATACGCAGCCGAAGCTGTGCATGCCGTAGGGATCCTGACAGGGAATGAAGAGCACGTAGATCGTCTGCCGCGCCGTGTCGCGTTTGACACCCGCGGCGCGCGCGACGCGGTAGACGTAGTCCTGGTAGCTGCCGACGGTCCGCGACTGGTGGAGGAGATCGGGCATGTCCTCGACGAACAGCGGCGCGACCGCCAGGTTCCCGGGCGCATGCGCGCGCGTCGGATAGGCGGCCCGCAGCTTGGCGAGCCACGTGCTCTTGGGCAGGGCGCGAATGAAGATGTTGAGCGCCAGCGCGTCCGGGTAGTCGGTGGGGATGATGCCGACCAGCCGCAGGGGCTTGCTGAGGCCACCGGCGTTGGGCACGAAGGGCGGGTTGCGGTGGAGCGTGGTGGCCTTGGCAGAGCTGGCAAGACCGAGGATCGCGACGAACAGGACTGCAGGGACCGCACGATTCATGGCATCCCTCCGCCGGTTGGAGGCCGCTGGCGCCCGAGTGGCTATGGAGTAGCTGAGTCTACGCCAGGCGCGGGTGGCTACCTCCCTGGCAGCTCGATGGTGAACACCGTCCCGCGCGGCGCGTTGTCCTCGACGCGGATCGTCCCATGGTGGTCGGCGACCACGCGGTGGACGATGGCGAGGCCGAGGCCGGTGCCCCGGCCCTTGGTCGAGAAGTGGGGCAGGAACAGCTTCTCCTTCTGCTCGGCGGGAATGCCGCGGCCACTGTCGGCGACCACCAGCTGCAGCCGGCCGTCCGAGCGCGCCGTGCGCACCTCCACCTTCCCCGGCGCCTCGGTCGCCTCGAGGGCGTTGTCGAGCAGGTTGATGAGCGCGCCGCGGAGCTGCTCGGCGTCCGCCCAGGCGTGCTGGGCCTCGGAACCGACCGCGCCCACCACCTCCACGCCCGGCTTGAGCCCGCGGTAGAGCTTCACCGTCTCCCGCACCATGGCGTCGAGGTCGACTTCCACCGGCTGCGGCCGCGGCATGCGCGCGAAGCGCGAGAACTCGTCGACCATCGCCTTCAACGCGTCGACTTCGCGGACGATGATCGCCACCCCCTCCTCGAGCGCGGCGCCCACGTCCTGCCCCTGCCGGTACTTGCGCAGCACCCGCTCGGCGGCCAGCTGGATGGGCGTCAGCGGGTTCTTGATCTCGTGGGCGATGCGCCGCGCCGCCTCGTTCCAGGCGGCGAGCTGCTGCGCCTTGATCAGCTCGGTGAGGTCCTCGAGCACCAGCACCTGGCCGAGCGGTGTGCCGTCGGCGCCGCGTAGCGCCGCGCGCTTGACCTCGAAGGTCTTCCACTCACCGCCCAGCACCAGCCGCACTTCTGTTCCCTCGCCGGCAGCCGGCGCTTCGTCGAGCAGCGGCAGCAGCTTGCCGCGCTCGCGATCGGCCCACACCGCGCGGATCGGCTGGTCGCGCACCTCGGTCTCGCCCTGCCGCAGCATCGCCAGCGCGGCGTCGTTGCAGAGGAAGACGCGTTCCTCGCCGTCGAGGGCGATGACGCCGGCGGCGACGCTCTGCAGCACCGCCACCAGCAGCCCCCGCTCCTCGGCGAGGCGGCGGTTGGCGGCCGAGAGGTCGCGGTTGCCGGCCTCGAGCAGTAATCGCGAGCGTTCCAGCTCGGCGGTCATCTCGTTGAAGGAGGCCACCAGCACGCCGAGCTCGTCGTCGGCCTGTACCTCGACCCGGTGCGCCAGGTCGCCGCCACTGATCCGTCGCGTCCCCTCGGCGAGCGCCTGGATCGGCACGGTGACGCGACGGGCGAGATACAGCCCCACCCAGGTGGAGGCCAGCAGGATGAGCAGGGTCACCATCAGGAAGATGAGCACCTGGCTCGACTTGATCTCCGGCTTCTGGCTCTCCAGCTGCCGGTACTGCTGGTAGGCGAGGATCAGTTGCTCGCCCTGGCGGGCGACCTCCGGCGGCAGCAGGCGGCCGGCCACCACCACGCCGCCCGGCGGCACGCTGCCGGGGATGGGCACCGCGGCGAGGATGAGCTGCCCCTCGCCCCGCGGCGGCGCCACCACCCGCACCGCCTCGCCGCCCACCGCCGCCTCGAGCAGCATGGCGCGGCCGGGCTCGGGGAGATCGGCGAGGCCGGCGTCGGGATCCACCACCGCGGTGAGGAAGTCGGACTCGCGATAGATGCCGAGGAAGTCGAGCCCTTGTCTGTCGAGAGCGGGCTGCAGGCGGCGATCGAGCCGCCGCGGGTGGTCGAGCTCGAGGCCGGCGAGGTCGGCGGCCAGCACCCGGGCGTCGTGCAGCGTCGCCTGCTGCGACAGGCGCAGCAGGTTCTCGGCCACCGCC
>DASYUP010000308.1:0-11899 GCA_036001185.1 Thermoanaerobaculia bacterium | reverse complement strand
TCCGGCGCGTCGGGGTGGTCGCCAAGGCCGCCAGCGACGAGGCGATGCAGACCGCCGCCGAGCTCGACGAGTGGCTGGCGCGGCGCGGCCTCGAGGTACAGCTCGAGGAGGCGAGCCTGCGCAGCGGCGCCGAGGCGGTGCCGCCCTTCGGGCGCGGCGCCGATCCAGACCTGGTGATCGTGCTCGGCGGCGACGGCACGCTGCTCTCCGTCGCCCGCGCCCTGGCGCGCCCGACGCCCATCCTCGGCGTCAACATGGGCAGCCTCGGCTTCCTCACCGAGGTGAACCGCGGCGAGCTCTACCCGACCCTGGTGCGGGTGCTCGCCGGGCACTACGCGCTCGAGGAGCGCTCGCTGCTGAGCGTCGATTTGCTGCGAGCGACCGGCGAGCAGCGCACCTTCCGCGTGCTCAACGACGCGGTGATCGCCAAGAGCGCCCTGTCGCGCATCATCGAGCTGACCCTCGCCGTCGACGGCACCCTGGTGGGGCGCTTCCGCGCCGACGGCCTGATCATCTCCAGTCCCACCGGATCGACTGCCTACAATCTCTCCGCCGGCGGACCCATCCTCTTCCCGCAGCTACCGGTGTCGGTGATCACTCCCATCTGCCCGCACACGCTCTCGCTGCGGTCGCTGGTCGTCCCCGACACCAGCGCCATCGAGGTGACGCTGCAGACCGAGCGCGAGGAGGTCTACCTGACCCTCGACGGCCAGGAAGGCTCGGCGCTCGCCTACCAGGACGAAGTGCGCATCCGCCGCAGCGACACGGTGGTGCGCCTGGTCAAGGCCGCCAGCCGCACCTTCTACGAGAGCTTGCGCGGCAAGCTGCGCTGGGGCGGCTAGGTGGACGAGCCGGTTCAGGAGACGCTGCCGGAGGCTGACCCGGCGGCGACTCCCCGGCGCCGGCCGAAACGGCGCCGCCTCGACCGCCGGCTGATCGACCACGGCCCTCCGCCGGGGCAGCCCGAGCGGCGCAAGCGCCGGCGCCGCCGCCCCGGCCTGTTGCGGCGCTGGATACTGCGCCCCGCCGTCTGGCTACTGCTGCTGCTGGTGCTGGCGCTCGCCACTGCCCTCTGGTACCTCTACCGGCCGGCGGTGCAGCGCCAGCTGCTGGCGCGCTTCATCCCGCGGGTGGAGGAGTACCTCGGCCGCGACGTGCGTGTCGGATCGGTGCGTTACAGCCTCTTCCCCCTCTGGCTCGAGCTGCGCGACGTCAGCGTCGGCGGCCCGCGCCCGAACGACCCGCCGATCGTCACCGTGCGCCGCCTCTACGTGCAGGCGGAGCTGCAGAAGATCCGCAAGCCGGTGCTCGAGCTGCAGGAGGTGCAGGCCGAAGGGGTGGTGGTCTTCCTCGACCGCTTCCTCGACGGCACCGACAACTGGCCGCGCCCCAAGCGCCGGGGCACCGCCAGCAAGCGGCCGTGGGAGCTCGACATCACCTCGTTCACCGTCACCGACGGCGTCTTCCGCTTTCACGACGACGCCGTGCCGATGGACCTCGACGCCCGCCACGCGCGGGTGTCGCTGCTGGGGATGGGCGGCACCGACCTGCAAGGGCGGGCGGTGGTGGAATCGGTGGAGCTGCGGCTGCCGCACGCTCGGCCCTACCGCGCCGCCGTCTCCGGCAAGGTGGCGGTGCATCGCGACGGCATGGAGATCGTCGCCGCCCGCGCCCTCTCACCCGAGGCCACGGTCTCCGGGCGCGGCGTGGTGCGCTGGCGTGGTGACAAGCGGGTCGACCTCAAGGTCACCGGCAGCGTCGACGCCGATCTCTTCGAGCAGCTCGGCTACATCCAGAGCGACCTCGTCGACGGCTGGCTGCAGGTCGACGGCTCGTTCAGCTGGAAGCCCGGCGTGTGGGGATACCGCGGCCAGGCCCGCGCCTCGCGCCTGCGCGCTCTCTACTGGGACCTGTCGGCCCTCGAAGCCTCGATCGTCGGCGACCGCAACGCGGTGTGGGCGGACATCGACGGCGCCCGTTACGGCGGCGGCGGCATCACCGGCTGGGTGGAGGTCGCCCTCCACGGGCAGGGACGTGGCGCCCGCGCCGGACGGGCGAGCGCCGAGCCGCCGGCCGGCGACCACCTCCGCCGCACCCGCCTGCAGCTGCGCCTCGACGGCATCGACAGCGAGAAGTTCCTCGACGACTCGCACATCCCGGTCGGCGACCTGGCGGCGCGCTTCTCGGGCACCCTCGACTACCGCTTCGCCGAGGCCGACTGGCGGCACGGCTCGGGAGTGGGGGACCTGCGCCTCGCCGGCGATCCACGCCAGGGGCACGGCCTCGCCATCGCCGGCAACCTGCCGCTGGTGATCGACCGCGGCATGGTCAGCGCTCAGGCGGTGCGTCTCTTCGCACCCGGGCAAGAGCTCACCGGCGCGGCCCGTTACGCGCTGCCGAGCGACACCGGCGCCATCGACTACCACGTCGACAGCACCGACTTCGGACCGCTGGCGCAGGCGCTGCCGGTGACGCCGGCCCCCGACGGCGGCGCGCCGCTGTGGCTGCCGACGCGCGGCAGGGGCGAGCTCGTGGGAACGCTGCAGCTGGCGCCGGGACGCGCCGCCACCGACCTCCACCTGGCGCTCACCGATGCCGTGGCGCGCGGCCTGGCGGCCGATCGCGCCACCGGCGTCGTGTCGTTCAACGGCCAGGCCGTCGAGAACATGCGCCTCGAGCTGGCGAAGGGGCAGGGCGCGGCGCTCATCGCCGGGCGCATCGAGCTCGCCAAGGGCGCGCCGTGGACGCTGGGCCTCGACGTCGCCGGCTGGCCGGTGGAGGATGCGCGGCCCTGGCTGAACTTCGACCTGCCGGTGAGCGGCCCCTTCACCGGCGCCGTCACCCTCGGCGGCGCCGGCAAGTCGAGCACCGGCACGCTCTCGGGCGAGGTCTCGGCGGGCAAGCTCTTCGCCCTGCCGGTGGACCGCGTGCGGGCGCGCCTCGCCTGGGACGACGCCGCGCTCCACGTCGAGCAGCTGAACGTCGGCGCGGCGGCCGGCGAGGCGAGCCTCGCCGGCCCCATGGCCTTCCCGCGCCACGAGCTGCAGATGACGCTGGCGGCGAGCAACCTGGACCTGGCGAAGCCGCCCTTCGCCGACCGCCTCGGCGGCCTGCGCGGTGGGCTGTCACTCGCCGGCACCATCGAGGGGACGCTCGAGCGACCGGCCGTGCACGGCGAGGTGGTGGGCGAGCGGCTGGAGCTCGCCGGGCGCCGTCTCGGCGACGATGGCCGCGCCGCCCTGCGGATCGACTGGGGCGAGGGGCGTCTGCAGGCGAACGGCTCGCTGCTGGGGCTGGCAGAGCTCGCCGGCGGCGGCGCCCTCGATCTCGAGCGCGCCGACCTCGTCTTCCGCCTGCGCGTCGACGAGCTCGGCGCCCTCGCCGGCTTCGCTCCCCCCGCGATGCCGGAGCTCGCCGGCCGCGCCGCTGGCGAGCTGCGTTTCGGCGGACCGCTCGACGCTCCCGAGCTCGCCTTGCGGCTCGACGAGCTTCAGGCGACCGTGAACGGCACGCCGCTGGTGGCTCGCGAGCCGGTGCGCCTGCGCCTCGCCGGCGAGCGCCTGCGCTTCGAGTCGCTGGACGTCGCCACGCCGGGTGGCGAGGGCGAGCTGGTGGTGGCGGGCAGCGTCGGCCTCGCCGCCGAGGCGCCGCTCGACCTGCGGCTGCAGGGGGTGGTGGAGAACTCCTGGGTGAAGCCGCTGCTGCCCGCCGGCGTCGAGCTCTCCGGGCGCAGCGACGTGCTGGCCACCGTGCGCGGCACGGCGGCGGCGCCCAAGGTCAACGGCCAGGCCGCGGTGCGGCCGGGAGCCCAGATCACCTCCCCCTCGCTTCCGGAGCCCATCACCGATCTGCAGGCGGTGGTGCTCTTCTACCCCGATCGCATGGTGATCGACCGCTTCTCGGGGGCGCTGGGCGGCGGCACCTTGCAGGCGAGCGGCGCCCTCGAGTGGCCGCGGCCGCCGGCGCCGGAGTCGGCGCGCTTCCAGATCGCCGCCCGCAAGGTGTCGCTGCGCTACCCCGAGGGTTGGCTGGTGCGCGGCGACGGCGACCTCGTGTGGTCGATCGCCGGCGACGACCAGGTGGTGCGCGGCGTCGTCACCCTCGACCGCGCGCTTTACCTGCGCGACGTCGACCTCGGCCTGGTGCCGCTGCTGCAGCGCTTCTTCCGCCGCCAGCGGCAGGAGGCCGGAACCGCCGACGAGAAGCTGGCCCACGTGCAGCTCAACCTCCAGGTGCAGGCGCCGGGGACGGTGCGCATCAAGAACAACCTCGCCGACATCAAGGGCACGGCGGAGCTCACCTTCCGCGGCAGCCTGGCGCGGCCCATCCTCTTCGGCCGCGTCGAGGCGGAGCCCGGCGGTCGGTTGGTGTACGCGGAGAACACCTACCGCCTCGAGCGCGGCACCCTCACCTTCGCCAACCCCTACCGCGTCGAGCCACTGCTCGACCTGGTGGCGACCTCGCGGGTGGCCAGCTACGACGTGCGGCTGGCCCTCTTCGGCAACCTCGAGCGGCTCAACGCCTCCTTCTCCTCCGACCCACCGCTGCCCGACCTCGAGGTGCTCTCGCTGCTGCTCTCCGGCAGCCCCGGCCGGCTCACCGACGAGCTGGCGCGGCTGCGGGCGCCGGAGGCGACCGCCGACAACTCCGCCGCCGAGGGGCTGTTGCTCGGCCAGGCGGCCTCGCTGCTCACTCAGCGGGTGGGCAACCTGTTCGGCTTCGACGCCTTCCGCATCGAGCCGCTGTCGCGCAGCGGCGAGTCGGTCTCGTCGGCGCGCCTCACCGTCGGTAAGCGCATCTCGCGCAGCGTCTATCTCACCTACTCGTACGACCCGTCGTCGACCGGCGGGCAGCGGCTGCAGGTGGAGTGGCGGGTGTCGCGGGGGCTGTCGGTGCTGCTCACCCAGGAGCAGGACAGCTATGCCGTCGACGTGCTGTGGGAGCACCGCTTCTGAGAGCGGTCGCCGGCGCGCTGCTCGCCCTGCTGGTGCTGGCCTCGCCGCGCAGCGCGGCGACCCAGGAGGCGGCGACGCCGGCGCCGGCGCCCTTGCCCGGGCGGCCGCTGGTCGCCGCCGTCGAGCTGCTGAGCGACGCGCCGCTCGACGATCTGCCCGCCGCCCTCGAGCTCGTCACCCTCGAGCCCGGCTCCCCCTACGACGAGCGGGAGGCGCGCCGTTCGCTGCGCAACCTGCGGGCCAGCGGCCTGGCGGCGGAGGCGGAGGTGTGGACCCGTCCGGCGGCGCCGGGCGATTGCCCGCGCTGCGGTGCAGCGCCGGCTGGCGCCGTGGTGGTGATGGTGGCGGTGTGGACCAACGTGCTGGTCGAAGCGGTGGACCTCACCGGCACCGACCTCGGTCTCAAGGCCGAGACCCTGCGTCAGGAAGTCGAGGCCACCGCCGGCGAGCCGCTGATCGAGGACCGCGTGGTGCGCAGCGTCTACCGCCTGCAGGATCGCCTGCGGGCCGAGGGGTACTTCGATGGCTCGGTGCGCGCCAAGGTCGCCGTGGACGACAGTCGCAAGCGGGCGCGCGTCGCCTTCGCCATCGCCGCCGGGGCGCGCGCCACTATCGGCGAGGTGGCCTTCGACGGGCCGGCCGGCCCTTTCTCCTCGGCGCAGCTGGTGGCGGCGCTGCGGGCCCGCCCCGGCGAGCGCTACCGCCAGTCGACGGTGCGCGACGACGGCGAGCGGCTACGCCGCTGGCTGCACGAGCAGGGCTACCGGCAGGCCGAGGTCGAGCTGCTCGGCGAGCGCTACGACCCGGCGCGGCACGCCGTCGACCTCTCCTACCGCCTCGACGTCCACGGCCGCGTCACCGTCGAGGTGGTGGGAGCCGAGCTCCGCCGGCTGCGGCGCCACGACCTGCTGCCTTTCCTCGGTGACGAGGGTTACGACGAGGTGGTGGTGCTGCAGGCGATGCAGCGCATCACGCGCTACTACCAGGAGCGGGGGCACTACCGCGTGCAGGTCGAGCGCCGGGAGGAGAAGCAGGGCGAAGACGTGCACCTGACGCTCATCGTCCGTCCGGGCCCGGTGTACACCCTGCGGGCGGTGCGCTTCGCCGGCAGCGAGGGGGTCTCGGAGGCCAAGCTGCGAGCGCTGATGAACACCGGCGAGCGCCGCCTGCTGGTTGCCGGCAGCGGCCGGCTGGTCGACGAGGTGCTCACCTCCGACCTGGAGAACATCCGCGCCTACTACGCCCTGCAGGGGTGGGGGCAGGCGAAGGTGGGGCCGCCGCAGGTGGTGGAGTCGGGAGACTCCCTGGAGCTCACCGTTCCCCTCGTCGAGGGACCGCGATCGCGCGTCGTCGACCTCCAGTTCGCCGGCGTGGCGTCGATCGACGCCGCCAAGCTGCGCGCCGAGCTGCCGCTGAGGGCCGGCGGTCCGTTCCACCCGCGGCTGCTCGAGGAGGCCCTCGACCTGGTGCGCTCGCGCTACGAGCAGGAGGGCTATCCGTACGCCCAGGTGTCGGCGACCACCGACTGGAACCCCGATCACACGCTCGTCGACGTCACCCTGCAGGTGCTGGAGGGGCCACAGCAGGTGGCCGCCAACCTCGTCATCCGCGGCAACCGGCAGACCCGCACCGAGGTGGTGCGCCTGCTCGCCGGCCTCGAGCAGGGCGAGCCGCTGTCGCGGCGCCGCCTGCTGGAGGCCCAGCGCAACCTTTACCGGCTGGGCATCTTCTCGCGCGTCGACGTGACGCTCGCACCTTCGGGCGAGAGCGTGCGCGAGCGCGACGTCGTCATCGACGTGCGGGAGGGGCGCAACCAGCGGGTGGCCTACGGTGTCGGCTACGACTCGCAGGAGGGACCGGGCGGCCTATTCAGCTACTCGCACGGCAACCTGCTCGGCCGCGCCCTCCACTTCCAGCTCGACGCCCGCGCCTCCTCGCGCACCCGGCGCTTCCGCCTGCTGCTCAACCAGCCCTACTGGGGCGGGACCTGGCCGGGATCGATCACCTATTTGTTGTATCAGGAGAGCGAGCGGCGCCCCTCCTTCAGGGTGTCGCAGCGCGGCGCCCAGGCCGAGCTCTCGCGCGGCCGCAACCGGCTGCGCTTCAGCCTCTTCACCGACTATCGCCAGGTGGACCTCGGGCCGGGCGACGAGCGCTTCGACCTCTCCGAGCTGCCACCGCCGGTGCAGCGGGCCTTCCAGGACATCAAGATCCTCTCCCTGGTGCCGCGGGTGGTGTGGGACGACCGCGACGACCCCATCGACCCGCACCGCGGCACGCAGGTCATCGCCCAGCTCAAATACGCCATCCCCATCGCCCATGTCGCCGAGCAGCATTTCCTCGAGTTGTTCGGCCAGCTGGTGCACTACTGGGACCTGCGTGGCATCGGCGTGGTGGCGGCGAGCCTGCGCGGCGGCGGCATCGAGCCTTTCGGCAACCGGCCGGTGTCGATCGCCGAGAGCTTCTTCGCCGGCGGCCGCACCACCCACCGCGCCTACGACCGCGACGCCCTCGGCATCCCTGACCAGACGCTCATCCTCGGCAACGCGATCGGCGGCAAGGGGCTGCTGCTCGTCAACCTGGACTACCGCTTTCCCATCGCCGGCGCCCTCGGTGGCACCGTCTTCGCCGACGCCGGCAACGTGTGGGCCGACTGGCGCGACGTGCACCTGCGTGACATCAAACCGGGAGCGGGGCTGGGCCTGCGTTACCTGACGCCGATCGGACCGCTGCGGGTGGAGGTGGGTTGGAAGCTGCGCCGCGAGCCGGGTGAGCCGAAGAGCGCCGTGCTGGTGAGCTTCGGCAATGCGTTCTAGGGGGGCTGTTAAGCTAACTAGTCCATGAGCCGGCCGCAGGCCCCGTTCGCCGCCGTCGAGGACGCCCTGGAGCAGCTGCGCCAGGGGCGCTTCGTCATCATCGTCGACGACGAGGAGCGCGAGAACGAGGGGGACCTGGCCCTGGCGGCGGAGAAGGTGACGCCGCAGGCGATCAACTTCATGGCCACCCACGGGCGGGGCCTCATCTGCCTCGCGCTCACCGAGCAGCGCTGCGACGAGCTGCGGCTGCCGCCCATGGTGGAGCGCAACACCTCGACCTACGGCACCGCCTTCACGGTGTCGATCGAGGCACGCGGCAAGGTCACCACCGGCATCTCCGCCGCCGACCGCGCGGCGACCATCCGCACCGCCATCGATCCGCGCACCCGGCCCGACGACCTGGTGCGGCCCGGGCACGTCTTCCCCCTGCGCGCCCGGCGCGGCGGCGTGCTGCGGCGGGGAGGCCAGACCGAGGCCTCGGTCGACCTCGCCACCCTCGCCGGCCTGCAGCCGGCGGGCGTCATCTGCGAGATCATGAACGAGGACGGCAGCATGGCGCGGGTGCCGGACCTCACCCGCTTCGCGGCCCACCACGGGCTGCTGATGGTCACCGTCTCCGATCTCATCCGCTACCGGCTGCGCCACGAGACGCTGATCGAACGGGTGGCGGCGCCCCTCATTCCCACTCCGTGGGGCGACCTGCGGGTGCACGCCTACCGCTCCGAGACGACCGGCGAGGAGCACCTGGCGCTGGTGCGCGGCACCATCCGTCCCGACGAGGCGACGCTGGTGCGCGTGCACAGCCAGTGCTTGACCGGCGACCTCTTCGGCTCCGAGCGCTGCGACTGCGGCCTGCAGCTGCACCTCGCCCTCGACCGCATCCAGCAGGAGGGGCGTGGGGTGCTGCTCTACCTGCTGCAGGAGGGGCGTGGCATCGGCCTGCTCAACAAGCTGCGCGCCTACGAGCTGCAGGAGCAGGGGCACGACACGGTGGAGGCCAACGAGCGGCTGGGCTTCCTGCCCGACGCTCGGGAGTACGGCATCGGCGCGCAGATCCTGCGCGACGTCGGCGTGCGGCGGCTGCGGCTGATGACCAACAACCCGCGCAAGCAGATCGCCCTCGCCGCCTACGGGCTCGAGGTGGTCGAGCGGGTGCCGCTCGAAGTGCCGCCGACCGCCTCCAGCCGCGACTATCTGCGAGCGAAGCGCGACAAGCTCGGGCATCTGCTGAGCCTGGTGTGAGCGCCGAGCGGGCCGGGCCCGCGCTTTGCCTCCTGTGGGTGGCGACCAAGGCGCCATGGCCGCCGCGCGACGGCGGGCGGCTGTTGCAGCTCGAGACGCTGCGGCTGCTCGCCGACCCCGCCGGCGAGGTGGAGGTGACGCTGGTGGCGCCGGTGCCCCGGCGCGAGCGGGCGGCGGCCGTGGCGGCGCTCCTGCCGCTGTGCGACCCGCGGCTGGTGGCGGCGCGGCCGCGGCCGCTGCCGCTGGCGATGGTGCTGGCGGCGCTCCGCCGCCTGCCGTTGACGGCGGCGCGGCACCAGCTGCCCGCCGTCGGCAGGCGCGTCGTCGCGCTGGCGGCGGCGGGCCGTTTCGACCTCGTGCACGCCGAGCAGGCGCAGGCAATGCCGCAGGCCCTGGCCGCCAGCGATGGCGGGCGGCCGGTGCCGGTGCTGCTGCGGGCGCAGAACGTCGAGAGCGAGCTGTGGCGCGGTGATGCCGAGGAGGGCCGGTCCCGGCGCGGTTGGTGGCGGCGGGAGGCGGCGCGGGTGGCGCAGTGGGAAGGGGCGATGGTGGCGCGTGCCGCGCTGACCCTGGCGGTGACCGGGCGCGACGCGGCGGCGCTCGCCCGCCTCGCCCCCGCCGCCGCCATCGCGGCGCTCCCGGTGCCTTTCCCGGCGGAGCTGCCCGCCGGGCCGCCGCTGCCCGGAGCGCCGGCGGTGACCTTGCTCGCCGGAGCCGGGTGGCGGCCCAATCGCGAGGGAGCGGAACGCTTCGTTGCCGCTACCTGGCCGCGGGTGCGCGAGCGGCTGCCGGGAGCGGTCCTCCATCTCTTCGGCGATGTTGCGGTGGCGGCTCCCGGGGTGACGCTCCATCCCGTCCCCGCGGACTCGGCCGCCGCCTTCGCCGCCGGCTCCCTGCTGGTGGTACCCCTCGCCGTCGCCTCCGGCGTGCGCATGAAGGTGCTGGAGGGTTGGGCGCGCGGGGTGCCGGTGGTGGCCACGCCGGCGGCGGCCGCCGGCCTCGACGCCGCCGACGGAGAACAGCTCCTGGTCGCCGAGGCGGGGGAGCCGCTGGCGGCGGCGATCGCGGCGCTCGCCGGCGACGGCCGCGACGGCGCGGCGAGCCCGCTCAGGGAGCGGCTGGTGGCGGGGGGGCGGGAGCTGCTGCGCCGTCGTCATCATCCGCCGCAGGTTCGCCGCCAGCTGCTGGCCGCCTATCGCCGCGCCGCCGACGGTCCCGATCGCGCGGCTCGCGGCCGATCTTGATCGGCGCCGCGGCAGCGGCCCCGGCGACGATCGCCAGGGTTAGCGCGTTGGTCGGGATGGTGAGGCCGAAGTCGAGCCCGGAGTGGACGGCGGCGGCGGCCAGCGCGCCGTAGCCGGCCAGCGCGGCGGCGCGGTCCTCGCTGCGGTTGTCGCCGGCGAGCACGGCGAAGAGCCGGTGGACGAGGGCGGCGAGGCCGGCGAGCAGCAGCACTGCCCCCGGTACGCCGAGGGTCGCCAGCGCCTCGAGCCAGTCGTTGTGGGCGTGCCACCAGCCGCCGGGGATGGAGGCCGGCTGCACCATGGGAAAGGCGTCCCGGAAGGTGGCCATGCCGGTGCCGGTCCAGGGAAAGCGGCGCCAGAGCTCGAGGGTGCTGGCGTAGGCGACGCGGCGCGAGGCCCAGGTGAGCTCGTAGGGGGAAGTGGCGAGCCAGCGGCCGAGGCCTTGTTGCAGGCCCAGCGCGGCCACGGTGCCGATCCCCAGCAGCCCGAGGCCGATGCCGGCCGGCGCCATGCCCCAGCGCCGCCGGTGCAGCGCCGCGGCGGCGCCCTGGGCGGCGGTGGCGCCGAGGGCGGCGAGCAGCCCCGCCCGCGAGCCGGTGAAGGCGACGGCGGCGAAGAAGCCGAGCCAGACGAGCAGCGCCGGCCCCAGCAGCAGCAGGCGTCGCTCGAGGACCAGCTCGCCGCGCGCCCGGCGGGCGGCCCACCAGAGCCAGGCGAAGCTCACCGCCAGCGCCAGCTCGAGGTAGAGCGCCAGGTGGTCGGGGTTGACGAACGTGCCGCGCAGTCGCTCGCCGCCCCCTGGCACCGCGCGGCCCCAGATGAGGGAGCCGCCGGTCGTCCACCGCTTGGTGCCGTAGAGGATCTCGAAGCCGGCGGTCACCAGCAGGGCGAGGCCGAGCGCACGACGGCTGCGGCGCTGCCGGCCGACGGCGGCGGCGGCGAAGAGGGCGGCCGCCACCGCTGCCCACCAGAGCGCGTTGCGCCGCGACAGGTCGGCGGCGAGGGACAGGGGTAGGCGACCGGGGTCGGCGTCGCCGACCAGGCGCGCCGCCGTCGTGCGCAGGCTCGCCGCCGCCGGAGACAGCGTCGCCACCAGGCGGGCCGGCAGCCCTTGCCCCTGCAGGGCACCCCAGCCGGCCACCAGGGCCAGGGCGAGGGCGGCGGCGCGGCCGCCGCGGGCAAGCCCCCCCTCGCCGCGGCAGCCCAAGGCAAGCGCGAAGGTCACCCCGCAGCCGATCTGCAGGGCGGCGACGGCGTCGTAGGTGACGCTGCCGAAGGGCAACGGCGCCCAAAGAAGGAGGACCACGAGCCCCGCAAGTGTCAGAAAAGGGAGAAGATCGCGTATCATAAGGCTGAAGCCGATGAGCGTCGCCATTATTACCGATCCCCGCCGGGTGGCCGGCGGCGGGATTACCCGTGCCGCCCGCGCAAGCGTGGCGGCGGCGGAATTTCCACGCCGCGGCGGTCGTTCTCACGCTCCGATGGCCCCTAGTCCGAGGTCTAGGCCGCCGGCGAGGCGTTACCCGGCTGCCGCGCTCGCGGCGGTCCTGCTCGCGCTCGCCCTGCCCGCGGTGATGAGCGCCCAGACCAGCGGCCTCTCCGCCAGCATCCCGGGTAGCACCAGCGGCGCGGCGACCGGCTC
>DASYUP010000307.1:0-7870 GCA_036001185.1 Thermoanaerobaculia bacterium | reverse complement strand
CATGGAAACGGAAACCGGCGGCGAGGCCGGCTAGCACGTGACCGATCTCGTGGATGGCGACGACGGTGAAGCTCACGACGATGACGCTGGCGATCACCCCGACGGCGCGCGTAACGGTCCAGGGACCGGGGAACCAGAGGGCGACGTGCGCGAGCACCCAGCCGCGGATTGCCCGCGCGTGACCGAAGGCTCCCAGCAGGATGGCCGCCGTGACCCCGGCGGCAGCGAGCATCCAGGCAAGCGTCCGCTCGGCAGGCGCGGTCTGGAGCGGCGGCAGCGGGGTGACGCGGTCGAGGATGGGGGTAGCCTCCGAGCGCGAGCCTGCGGCAGGGGGAGGCGAGGGGTTCACTTGGGATCAGAGTCGGCTAACGCAGCGAGGCGGTGTAGACGTCGGGCTGCGGCCGGCTGCCGTCGATGCGCGAGCGGGCGAGGGTGGCGACGAACAGTGGGTAGAAGTTCCGCTTGCCCGCCGCCGGGCCCTGGTAACCGCGCGAGACGGCGGCCAAGGTGGCGTCCCAGCTCGCCGGGCTCACCCGCACGCTGGCGGTGAATGTCAGGCCGCTGTTGCGCGACAGCGCGAAGTATTCGTCGACGCGGAAGCGGCGCTCGGGATCGTTGCGCAGCGAGTAGTAGGCGACGCCGACCCGGCTGGAGGCGTCGACCGCCACCGCGGGAGTAAAGCTCGCTGCGTCGGGAGGCCCATCCGAAACCCGCTGCGGCGGGGTCCACGTGGCGCCACCATCGGTGGACCGCGACAGCACGATCTGGTCGAGGGGCGGGTCGGCAGGGGAGTACCGGCTGTCCTCCCAGGCGGCGTAGAGGGCGCCGTTGCGGGGATCCAGTGCCAGCGTCCCGAGCCCGTCGCCGACGCGCATGCCCCGTACCCCGACGGCGAAGTTGTCGGCGATCTGCACCGGCTCGCTCCACGAGGCGCCACCATCGTCCGAGCGGCTGGTGAGCATCAGCGCACGCAGCGGGCGCTCCTGGAGGAAGTACCTCGTCCACACCAGGTGCAGGACCCCACCGGGCCCCACCGCCGGCACGACGCCGACGTTGACGCCTAGGCTCACCGTCACGGCGTCGCTCCAGGTGGCCCCGCCGTCGTCGGACCAGGCGAGCAGCAGCGGCTGGTCGGCGCCATGTCCCACGTCACGTAGACCCGCCCGCGGTAGGGGCTGTCGGCGCGGTTGTCGACGATGATGGCTTCCTTGTCGTCGAAGTTGGTGTCCGGAGCACGGTGAACGGTGACCGGGTCTCCCCAGCTGGCGCCGCCGTCCTCGGAAGCCGAGACCACGACGGCGTTGTCGGGGCGCGACTCGTCGAAGGCGAGCGACACGAAGTAGGCGCGGTGCCCGGGACCAAAGGCCACCCACGGGTCGGAGGCCCGCTCCCACGGGCCGCCGGTGGCGAGCGTGAGGTTGGGGATGAGGCCGTTGCCCCAGCCGCGGCCGCCGTCGGTGGACAGGCCGTAGCCGAGGGCGCGGGCGCCACCGTCGGCGAAGCGATTCTCCTGGAAGCCGGCGAGCAGCCGTCGCTCGTTCTCGGGATCGATGGCGAGGAAGGGCTCGGCCTGCGTCTCGGGCTGCGCGACGCCGCCGTCAGGCGCCAGCAGGTCGGTGCTCACCCGGCGGTTGGCGGCGCTGCCGCCGGCGCGCTTGCTGGCGGCGAGCGCCTCGGGGCCGCGGTGAGCGGCGGGAGGCAGCGAGGTCCAGGGCAGCGCCCCGCCCTCGAAGCGACTGGTCTTCTCGTGGGCTTCGATCCAGCGGGCGCGGGAGAAGGGCGGCGGCGCAACGGTGCTGGCGGGGCGCGGTGTGGCGAGCGGCACGACGAGGCACAGCAGGGCCAGGAAGAGGAGCGAGCGTCGCATGGCGGTTAGAGGGGGGGTGCGGCGAACCTCCTTCGCCGCCGGCCGCCGATTGCGCGGGCGCTCATCGCGGGCCCCCCGGCGCTGCCGCGTGGGCGAGGTCGATGACCAGCCGAGGTGGGTCGCTCAGCGACAGCACGCGGAAGGGGCGGCGCGCTCCCGAGCCGACGGCCCAGCTCACCACCCCCTCGAAGTCGCAGGTGAGCGTCACGCCGGCGACCGCCGGCAGGCCGGGCTCGCTGCGGCGCGCGACGGTGAGCCGGCCCTGGGCGTCGTGCGCCTGCGCCGGGTCGAGCCGCACCTCCAGCCAGGCGCTGCCCGCCACGGCAGCCGGCTGGCCGGAGGCACACTGGTGCGGGCGCGCCTTCGTCCAGGCGACGCGATAGCCGGGCAGCTCGCCGGCGAGCTCGAGCACCAGGCGATCGAACTCGCCGTGAGTGCCCGTACGCACCGCCACCAGCGTCGCCGCCGGCGCGGTGCCCGGCGCGGCGTGGTCGACCGCCAGGACGGGAGCGAGGAAGGCGGGCCCGCCCTCCTCGGCCTCGCCTGGCGGTAGCGGCGGCCGTCGCGGCGGCCCACCGTTACGCGAGCAGGCGAGGAGCGCGAGCGCCACCATCGCCGGCACGAGCGGCGGGCAGTGGTGTCTCATCGGCCGAGCAGCTCTGCCAACACCGCGACGCCTTCGCGCACGCGCTCGGGCGGCGCGGCGGTATAGCAGAGGCGGACGTGGGTGGGGAAGGGGCCGAAGCTCGGCCCCGGGGCGAGGAACAGGCCGCGGTCGGCGCAGCGCCCGAGGAAGGCGTCGAGGCCGTCGCCGCCGTTCGTCAGCCAGGGGGCGACGTCGAGGAAGAGGAAGGTGCTCCCCTGCGGCGTCGCCACCCCGAGCCGCGCCGCCGCCCAGGCGCCGGTATCGCGGTACTGCTCGCGGGCCGCCGCCACCCAGGTGTCGCCGATCTCGCCGAGGGCGGCCAGCGCCGCCAGCTGCGAGGCAGTGGGCGTCGAGTAGAACGTGTGCGTCGCCACCTTGCGCAGCTCACCCATGGTGGCGGCGGGGCCGACGACGTAGCCGCAACGGTTGCCAGCCATGCCATAGGCCTTGGAGAACGAGTGCGCGGCGAAGGTGCGCTCGGGGTCGAGCGGGCGTGTGTACGAGTGCGCGCCGGCGAACTGGTAGTCTTCGTACACCTCGTCGGCGATCACCCACAGGTCGTGCTTCGCCGCCCAGGCCACCAGCGCCTGCAGCACGGCGCGCGGGATGACGCGGCCGGTGGGGTTGTTGGGGGTGTTGAGGTAGAGCGCCACCGTGCGGCCGCTGCGCCGGCGCTCGACGGCGTCGACGGCCGCCGCGGGGTCGGTCTCGCAGCCGAGCACGGGCACTGGCACCGGCGTGCCATGGAAGGAGCGCACGATGCCCGAGATGAGGGGCCAGTAGGGGGAGAGCAGCAGCACCTCGTCGCCCGGCGCCGCCAGGGCGCCGAGGGCGGCGCCCAGCGCGCCGGTGGCGCCGGCGGCGATCAGCACGTTGTCGGGAGTGGTGGGCACGCCGCTGCGCTCCGCCACCCGCACGGCGACGGCGGCGAGCAATGCCGGGTGCCCCTGCGGCGCCGTGTAGCGATGCATGCCGGGGTGGTCGGCGACCCGGAAGTCCTCCATGCGGCAGCCGGCGGGCGGCTCCATCCAGGTGTCGCCGACGTGCAGCGGGTAGACGGTGCCCTGGTGGGTGGCGAGCTGCTGCGCCAGCTTCGAGTAGACCGAGCCGGAGATGGCGCTGAGGGTCGGCGACAACGCCGGGTGCCGCGGCATGCCAGGGATGCTAGCGGAAGTGGCTCAACGGTGCGGGGTGGGTGCGGGTGTTGGCGTGGGCGCCGGCTCGGCGGCTTTCTGCTCCTCGGTCTGGCGCACCGCGCGCTCCGCCTGCTGGGCCGTCTTGCCGGCTTCCGCCGCGGCGCCGCTCTTGGGCGGCTCCTGCCCTTCGGCACCCACCGGCACCTTGGGCGGCGTCGTCATCTCCTCCGGTTTGACGCGCGGCAGGTCCTTGATCCGGTAGCGCCCCATCTCCTCGCGCGAGGGGGGTCCGTGCTCGATCGTGTAGAGGACGTCGCCGCTCGTCTGCGCTCCTGCCTGCGCCTCGATGTGTAGGTGCTCGCTCACCAGGTAGCGCAGGCGCAGCGTGCTGCTGGCGTCGAAGATGCCGATGCCGTAGGAGAGATAGAGCCGCGGCGACAGGTACTTGCCGACTACGAAGGCGGCCTGCTGCAGCGTCTGCCCGGGGACGATGCGCGCCTCCTCGAGGCCGAAGGCGGCGCCCAGCTTCCGCGCCAGCAGGTCGCCGCCCTTGATGCCGAGGCTGGTGGCGGCGTTGGCGAGCAGGCTCCCTTCCTGTGGCTGCGCGGCCTCCAGCGGTCGCCCCAGCAGCAGATAGGAGAGGGCGTCGCTCTCGCCCATCGCCGGGTCGGACCACACCGTCACCTCGGGCGCCTTGAGCGTGCCGCGCACGTTGATGCCGGCCGTCACGTTGTCGGTGACGACCCGCCGGTAGGCGCGCACGTCGAGGCCGGGATCGAACAGCGGGCCGCCGGCGAAGTTGAGGCGGCCGCGCTCGATGGTGAGGTCCTGTCCGTAGGCCTTGAAGGTGCCCTCGACGAGCTCGAGCTGGCCGCTCGCCCGCGTGCCTTCGCCGGGCTCCTCGACGACCAGCATGGCCCCGCGCAGCCGCGTCTTCAACCCCTCGGCCTCGAGGCTGACGTCGTTGCCGAGCACGATGTGGATGCGCGCCGCGATGTCCATGCCGGTAGACACCGCCTGCGGCACCTGGGGACCGACGAAGACGACGTCCTTCGACGGCTCGACGGCGCCGGCGCGGCCGCGCCGGTACGTGACCTTGGCCTCCGGCACCACCACCTCGCCGGCGACGCGCAGCAGGTGGCCGTCGTAGGCGAGCTGCAGGTCGGGGTCGGCGATGATGCGCGCCGCGGGAAGGCTGGCGAGAGTCACCCGCGTGCCCTTGAGGTCGAGCCGCAGCGGGTGCCCCTTGGCGGGTAGCAACGGCGTGCTGCCGGTGAAGGTGAGGGTGCCGGCACCGGAGCGCAGGCTGCCGCTGATCGCCAGCGGGCCACTGCCGTCGCCGCGGGCCGTGAATTCCACCTGCTGCAGGTCGAGGCCCAGCCGCGGCACGGTGGCGTGGCCGCCGCTGAAGTGGGCGTTGCCCGCCACCGCGGGAGTGGCGAGCGTTCCCGAGAGTGCCAGGTCGGCGGTGGCCTGTCCGCCGGTGGTGCCCAGCACCGGCACCAGGGCGGCGAGGAAGCGCAGGTCGCCGAGCTGGACGGTGAGGCGCCCGAGCAGCGGCTGCGCGGTGGCGGCGCGTCCCAGCCGGTAGCCGGGCAGGTTCACCGACCCCTGCGCGGTGCCGCCTTCGGTGAGGTCGAGCCTGCCGCGCACCGCCACGCCGCCGGCGTCGGCGCTGAGGTGCAGCTCGCCACCGGCGAGCTGCAGCCGCGTCTGCTCGCCGCGGGTGGCGCTCCACAGCGCGGCGCCGGCGCTCGGCCGCAGTGTCGCCTGGCCAACCAGCACGCCGCCGCCGAGCGTCTGCAGGCGCGCGTCGCCGTTGACCGAGCCGCTGAGCTGCACGTCGGGCGGCAGCAGCCGCTCGAACAGCTTGAGCGGCAGCTCGGTGGCGGTGGCGGTGAGGTCGAGCGCCTGGCCCGTGGCGCCGGCAGGAGCTCCCGGCGCCGCGCCGCGCCAGTCGACGTCGGTGCATAGACGCGCCGCGCCCGACGCCCAGCAGAGCCGTTGTACGCGTACGCGCGCGGCACCGAGCAGCACCGTCGCCGGTGCCGCGAGCTCCCAGCGGCCGGTCTCGTCGGAGTCGGCGGTGAGCTGGGTGAGCGTGCCGTTCCACGTCAGGCTCGAGATGGGAACGGCGCCGCCGGCTGCAGGCGCTCCGCCGCGCAGGTCGGGAAAGCCACCGCTCGCCGCCAGCTGCACGGTCTCGTCCTCGCCGCGCAGGGCCAGCGTGAGGGTATGCGCCTCGCGGGTGCCTTTCGCCACCACCGTCAGGGTGTCGAGCCGCTCGCTGCCGAGGCGCAGGTCGGTGGCCTGCAGGTCGACGTCGACGGCGCCGCCGGGGGCGAGGTCGAGGGCGAAGCGGCCGCTCAGCTTGGCCGCTCGCATGCTGCCCCAGCCGAGGCCGTCGCCGGCGAGGTTGGCGGCGACCACCGGCGCCTCCGAAGTGCCGCGCAGGGTGCCGCTGGCGGTGACGATGCCGGTGGCGCCGGGGCGCACGGCGGCGAGGTCGAGCTGCTGGACTTCGAAGGTGAGGGCCAGGCGCGGCGAGATCGCGCCCGAGAGCGCCAGCCGGCCCGGCCCCCAGGTGCCCTCGACGCCGGCGAGGCTCACCGCCCCCTGGCGCAGCAGCACGCTGCCGTGGGCGGCGAGCGGCCGCCCGCGCAGCGTGCCGGCGACGTCCTCGACCAGCACCTCGCCAACGACGCCGCCATCAGCCGCCACGCCGTGGGTGCGGAAGGCGCCGCCCAGCGAGCCGTTCCAGCCGGCGAAGGCGCGCGCCGGGTCGAGCCCGCGAGCCGTTCCCTGCAGCGACCAGGAGACCGCCGGCTGCCAGGCGACGCTCCCCGCGGCGCCGACTTGACCGCCGAGGAAGGCGCCTTCCACCGGCGACAGCTCGGCGCGCGCGTCGGTGCCGTGGCCGACGACGTGCCAATCGCCGCCGCCGAAGGCGGCCGGCAGCTGCGGCCAGAGCGCCGCCGGGCTGATGCCGCGAGTGAGGGCGTCGGCCTGCCAGGTGAAGGCGCGTCCCCAGGTGAAGCCGCCGGTGGCGGCGAGCGAGCCGCGCTCGTTGTCGACGCGCAGCGACTCGACCACCATCGAGTCGCGATCGCCGTGGCCGGCGATCTTCCACGTGCCGCCCGAGAGCGCCGCCGGCACCGCCGTCCAGGTGGCGTGGGGGTCGATGCCGTAGGCGGTCGCCTGCAGCTGCCAGTCGACGGCCGGCCGCCAGCGGATGCGGGCGCCGCCGGCCACGCGGCCGCCCAGCAGCCGGGCTTCCACGGTGCGGGCGATGAGCTGGCGGCGGTCCCCGTGAGCCGTCCCCTGGTAGCGCCCGGCGGGTACGTTGGGAAACGCGAAGATGCCGTCGACGACGAGGTCGTAGTCGTCCGCCGTCCCCTCGACCTGCGCGCTGCCGCGCGCGCTGCGCACCGCCGGCGCGGCGGCATCGATGGGCCAGGTCATCTGTTGCCAGCTAGCGCTGCCGGCGAAGCGCAGCGGCTTGCCGCTGGGAGCGATGAAGTCGCCGGCCCAGGTGAGGTGGCCGGGCGCTCGCGGCCGTCTGACGGTGAGGTGCTCGAAGTGCCACCGCTCGCCGACGCGGTGCAACGCGGTGTCGGCGTCCATCTCCCCCCAGCCCTCGACGGCCACGTGCCCGCGCGCCTGCGCGGCGAAATCGCCGAGCGTCGCGCTGGTGAAGGCAACGTGACCGCTGGCGCGCGTCACCGGCGACGACGGCAGGTAGCCGCGCGGCTGGAGGTCGGTGAAGTCGGCCTCGCCGCTGAAGCTGGGGTCGAACAGCGGCTCGCGCAGCACGCCGCGCACCCGCGCCGGCGACGGCCTTTCGATGCGCTGGTCGAGGCGCAGCGCGCGCAACGTGCCGTAAAGCCGGCCGCGGCCGGCGATGGGCGGCTGCTTCTCCGGCGGCCGGTAGCCCCACACCACCTGCAGGTCGAGGGGGTAGTCGCCGCGCGGGCGCAGCCAGCCGCGGGCGTCGAAGTCGATGTCGGGGGAGACGACGTTGACGTCCTCGATGCGCAGCCGGTCGCGCCACTCGCCGGTGCGCATGGTGAGGCGGTCGATGACCAGCGGGCGCCCGCCGCCGGGGCGGAGGATCTGCACGTCGTCGATGCGCAGCGCGCGCAGAGCCAGGTTGTAGCGCAGGTCGATGTCGGTGAGCTGGCGCCGCGCCGCCACCTCGCTGGGGAAGACGCGCACCCGAGA
>DASYUP010000306.1:0-5828 GCA_036001185.1 Thermoanaerobaculia bacterium | reverse complement strand
GAGGCGATGGCGACCGCGCTGCCGGTGGTCGCCACCGAGGTCTCGGGGATCCCGCTGGCCGTGCGGGACGACGTCGAGGGGGTGCTGGTGCCCGAAGGAGACGGGGGAGCGCTCCGCGAAGCGCTGGTGGCGCTGCTCGCTGACCCGTCACGGGGGCGACGCCTCGGCGCCGCCGGGCGGGCGCGCGCCGTTGCCGAGCTGGGATGGGAGGCGATGGCCGACCGCTACCGCGCCGCCTACGCCGAGGGGATCGCCCGCTGGCAGGCGCGGCGCGCGCGGCGCGGCGCCGCCGGAGGCTCGTCGTGAGAGTGCTGCTGGTCAGCAACACCTATCCCCCGGCCGACGTCTCCGGCGTCGGCACCCTCGCCAGCGAGCTCGCTCACCGGCTCGCCGC
Organism: Thermoanaerobaculia bacterium; assembly: GCA_036001185.1. Taxonomy (GTDB): domain Bacteria; phylum Acidobacteriota; class Thermoanaerobaculia; order Multivoradales; family JAIOJS01; genus DASYQD01. The sequence goes on along the minus strand of DASYUP010000306.1, from coordinate 5,434 downwards.
CGAAGGGCACGCGGTGCGGGTGCTCACCCGCCGCCCGCCGCCGGGCGACCTGCACGCCGAGCGTGTGCGCGGGCCGAAGCTGCTCTTCCCGCTGCTCGCCGCCTGGCGCTTCCTGCGCGCGCCGCGCGCCACCTGGGACCTGGTGCAGGTGCACGAGTCCGACGGCGCGCTGGTGGCGGTGCTGCTGCGGCTGCTGCGCTGGCTCGGCGCGCCGGCGGGGCGGGCGCGCCTGGTGGCGACGCTGCAGGTCTCCTACGCCGAGGAGCGGCGCGCGGTGCGAGCGGTACGCGCCGATGGCGAGGTGGTGTCGCGGCCCACCGCCGCCGAGCGCCGCTTCGCCCTTCTGCGGGCGCCGCTGCTCTCGCTGCTCGGCCGCCTCACCGCCCGCCTCGCCGACGCCGTGGTCGCTCCCAGTGCGGCGACCGCCGAGGAGCTGCGGCGCGACTATCACGTCGACGCCGTCGAGGTGATCCCCAACGGCGTCTCGCTGCCGCCGGAGCCGCCGCCCCACCGCCCCGAGCTGCCGCCGGTGATCCTCTACTCGGGGCGGCTGCGCAGCCGCAAGGCGGTGGCGGTGCTGCTGGCGGCGATGCCGCGGGTGCTCGCCGCCTCTCCCCGCTGCCGTCTGGTGATCGTCGGCGACGGCGAGCAGGGGGCGCGGGTGGCGGCGGCGGTGCGCGCCCGCGGCCTCGACGCCCACGTCGAGCTCACCGGGGCGCTGTCGCGCGCGGCTGCCACCGAGCGCCTGGCGTCCGCCGACGTCTTCTGCCTTCCCTCCATCTACGAGGGGATGCCGCTCGCCATCCTCGAAGCGATGGCGGCGGGGTTGCCGGTAGTGGCCAGCGCGGTCTCCGGCAACCCCGAGGCGGTGGTCGACGGGGAGACCGGCCTGCTGGTGCCCGCCGAGAGCGCTGCCGCCCTTGCGACTGCGTTGCTCGACCTGCTGGCCGATCCGCCGCGCCGGCGGCGGATGGGCGAGGCCGGCCGCCGCCGCGTGGCCGAGCGCTTCGCTATCGAGCGGGTGGCGGCGGCGCACCTGGCACTGCTGCGTCGGCTCACCGGCGGCTAGGGATGTAGAGCATCTCTAGGCGGGCAGCCGGGGGCGGCCGCCGGGCGACGTAGAATGCCGCCCATGGCCGCGCTAGGAGGGGAGCAGACGGCCACGGTCCTGGCGGTCGAAGAGCCGGTCACGCCGGCGGACGCGGCGGCGCCGGTGGCGGCGGGCCGGCGCAGCCCGCTCGCCCTCGTCTTCTACTGGGCGCACGCCGCCGGCCTCTTCAGCATCGCCCTCTCCAACGTGCTGCTCGGCGTCTCCACCCTGGCGGTGCCCTGGGCGCGGCCGCTCGAGGGACTGCGCCGCCGCGCGGTGCGGCCGCTGCTGCTGGCGCTCGCCGCCTACGTCGCCCTGCTCGGCCTCTCGGCCCTGCACTCCTTCGACCCGCGGCGCAGCGCCCGCGCGCTGTCGGAGGTCTTCGCCCTCTGCACCCTGCTGCTCGGCCTCGCGCTCGTCAAGCGCGAGCACGTGGTGCGCCGTCTGCGCGACGCGGTGCTCTTGCTCGTCACCGCCGAGTCGCTCGTCGGGCTCGTGCAGCTGGTGGTCGCCGGCGGTCCCGACCTCGCGCGCCGGCCGCACGGCACGCTCTCGCACTACATGACCTTCTCCGGGATGCTGCTCATCGGCGACCTGCTGCTGCTCGCCGAGCTCGCCAGCCGTGGCCGGCGCATGGGCTGGCGGGCCCTCGCCCTGCTGCCCATCAACGCCGCGCTGCTCGGCACCCTCACCCGCAGCGCCTGGGTGGGGCTCGCCGCCGGCTTCGTGGCCCTGGTGCTGCTCAGCCGCCGGCGGGTGCTGCTCTGGTGGGTGCCGGTGATGCTGCTGCTGCTGCTGGTGATGCCGCCGGCGGTGCTCGAGCGCGCGGTCTCCATCGTCGACCCGGCCGACCCCACCAACTCCGACCGGCTGTGCATGGCGCAGGCGGGGTTCGAGATGATCCGCGAGCGCCCGCTGCTCGGGCAAGGGCCGGACATGGTGAAGGCGCGCTACCCGCTCTACCGCCTGCCGGCGGCGACCCGCTACACCGTTCCCCACCTCCACGACGCCTTCCTCGAGGTCGCCGCCGAGCGCGGCCTGCCGGCGCTCGCCGCCCTGCTGCTGTTGCTCGGGCTGCCGCTTGCGCGGGCGCTCGCCGGCTACCAGCGCGAGGGCGCGCGCCACGGCCCGCGCGCCGAGCTCTGGCTCGGCGTCGTGGTGGCGCTGGTGGGCTTCTCCGTCGCCGGCCTGTTCGAGAACAACTGGGGGGACATCGAGGTGCAGCGGCTGGTGCTGCTGCTGGCGGCGCTCCCTTACGGGCTGGGCGTACCCGAGGAACCCGCTCTCCGCTCGGGGTAGGGCGGGCATCCTGCCCGCCTGACTCAGAACGCTTCGGCGCGCCGGCGCTTCAGGCAGTGACGCTGATGCCGTGCTTGCGCAGCAGCTTGAGGAACGCCTCTTCGTCGAGCGTCGGCACGCCGTGCTTCTTTGCCTCGGCGAGCTTGCTGCCGGCGTCTTCGCCCGCCACCACGTAGTCGGTGGCCTTGGAGACCGAGCCGACGACGTGGCCGCCGTTGGCCTCGACGAGCTTCTTCGCCTGCTCGCGCGACAGCGTCGGCAGGCCGCCGGTGAAGACGAACTTGAGGCCGGCAAGCTGCGCCGTCACCGGCCCCGCCTCGCGCCGCAGCCGCACCCGACGGTCGAGGAGGCGCTCGACCACCTCCGCGTTGCGTGGATCGGCGAAGAAGGCGCGGATCTGCTCCGCCATGCGCGGGCCGACGCCGGCGACCTCCTGCAGCTTCTCCTCGTCGGCGGCGCGCAGCGCCGCGATGGTGCCGAAGTGCCGAGCGAGGTCGCGCGCCACCTTGTCTCCCACCTCGGGGATGCCGAGGCCGTAGAGGAAGCGCGCGAGCTCGGTGTCGGCGGCCTTGTGGATGGCGGCGAGCAGGTTGTCGGCGCTCTTGTCGGCGAAGCCGCGCTGCGTGCCGTCGGCGAGACGCCGCTTGACCCGCAGAAGGTCGTCCTTCGTGACGTCGAAGAGGTCGGGAAGCGCGCGCACGAGGCCGCTCTCCACCAGCAGCTCGGCGTTCTCGCTCCCCAGGCCGGCGATGTCGAGGGCCAGCCGTGAAGCGAAGTGCTGCAACCGGCCGGCCCGCTGGGCGGGGCAGCCGAAGCCGTTCTCGCAGACGGTGTAGGGGCCGCGCTCGACGAGCCTGGTGCCGCAGGAGGGGCAGGTCTCGGGCATCCGCCAGGGTGCCGGCCGCTCGCGTCCCTCTTCCTCGAGTCGCTCGATCACCTGCGGGATGACGTCGCCCGCCCGCTGCACGCGCACGCGGTCTCCCTCGCGCACGTCCTTGCGGGCGACCTCCTCGCGGTTGTGCAGCGTCGCGCGCGCCACCGTCACACCACCGATCTCCACGGGGCGCATCAGGGCGACGGGGGTGATCACGCCCGAGCGCCCCACCGAGGGAACGATGCGCTCGATGCGGGTCACCTCCTTGCGCGGGGGGAACTTGTGGGCATAGGCCCAGCGCGGGTGGCGGGCGGTGGTGCCGAGCTCCTCGCGCTGGCGCAGGTCGTCGACCTTGATGACGATGCCGTCGATCTCGTAGGGGAGGTCGTCGCGACCCTCGCCCAACTCGCGGTGGTAGGCGAGCACCTCTTCGAGGGTGCGCGCCGGACGGGTGCGCTCGTTGACCTTGAGCCCCCAACCGGCGAGGGCGGCGAGGGTCTCCTGGTGGGTGGCGGGAGGGCCGCCCTTGCCGCGAGACCTGCCCGCCGGCGGCCAGCGGGCGGCAAGGACGTCGTAGAAGTAGACGTCGAGCGGCCGCGAGGCGGTGATGCGTGGATCGAGCTGGCGCAGGGTGCCGGCGGCGGCGTTGCGCGGGTTGGCGAAGGGCGCCTTGCCCTCCTCGATGAGCCGCTCGTTGACCGCCTCGAAGTCGGCGATGCGCAGGATGACCTCGGCGCGCACGGCGAGGAAGGGCGGCACCGGTCGCGCCGTCGCCGACAGCCGCAGCGGCACCGCGGCGATGGTGCGCACGTTGGCCGTCACGCCCTCGCCGCGCACGCCGTCGCCGCGCGTCGCCGCCCGCGCCAGCACGCCCTCCTCGTAGACCAGCTCGAGCGACAGACCGTCGAGCTTGGGCTCGAGGACGTAGGTGAGCTCCTCGCCCTCATGTCCTGCCTGCGCCAGCGCCTTGCGCAGGCGCTGGTCGAAACGACGCAGCGCCTCTTCCTCCTTGTCCGACTCCAGCGACAGCATGGGCGCCGCGTGCTCGATGGTGGGAAAGGAATCGAGCGGCGCTCCGGCAACGCGCTGCGTCGGCGAGTCGGCGGTGACCAGGTCGGGGTGCTGATCCTCGAGCGCGCGCAGCTCGGCGAACAGCGCGTCGTACGCCTCGTCGGCGATCTCCGGCGCGTCGTTGACGTAGTAGAGGTGATCGTGGCGACGGATCTCGTCGCGCAGCTCGGCGGCGCGGCGGGCAGGGTCCTTGCGCGCCATGGCTCAGCCTGCCAGCGGGTTGATCAGCTCGACCCCGGGGAAACGGAGAAAGTCGCGATCGGCCGAGCAGACCTTCGCGCCCTGCTCGATGGCGAGCGCGGCGAGGTGCGCGTCGCTGGTGAGGTTGCCGGCGGTGCCGAGGTCGCGAAGCAGGGCCGCCAACAGCCCGAAGTGCGCGCTCGTCGGGGTGACCACCCGCACGATCGGCCGCTCTAGCCAGGCTTCGACGCACGCCAGGGCCGTGTCGACCCCCAGGGGATGCCGCAGGATCCCCTCGCGAGTGACGATGCGGATGAAGGCGAGCAAGACACTCCACGGCAGGCCGATCACCTCGTCACCCGACAGCGCCCATTCGATCCAACGACGCGCTCGAGGGTGCGACGGGGAATCGTGATCGACGGCGAAGATCAGGACATTGGCGTCGACGACGATCACGATCAGCGCCCCCGCGACAGCTTGGCCGCTCGCTCCGCGTCCTCCAGCGCGTCCGCCAGCGCCAGGGCCTTCGTCAGGTCGACTCCTGGGCGGGCGCCACCCAGAGAGAAGGTCTTCTGCCGGAACCGGGAGCGGCGCACGGGCGCCTGCAGCCCACGCATCAACGTCTCGTTGACGACGACCTTGAAGGGCTTGCCGGTCTCCACCGCGAGCTTCTTGAGCTCGCGCGCCAGTGCATCGTCCAGGGTCAGTGTCGTTCTCATGGGCGCATCATAGCGCCTGAGAATCAAGCATCAAAGCATCATTCGAGCGGCAGCTGCCGGCTGCGGCATCCGCTCAGAGCAGCTCGGAAGCCAGGTTCGCCAGCGCCGAGCGCTCGCCCTTCTCGAGGTTGACGTGCGCGTGCAGCGGCTGCCCGCGCAGGCGGTCGATGAGGTACGAGAGGCCGTTGCTCTGCGCGTCGA
>DASYUP010000305.1:0-11498 GCA_036001185.1 Thermoanaerobaculia bacterium | reverse complement strand
GGGAACTCGACGAAGTCGGTCGCCGTGTTGGTGCCGGCGAGGCCCTGGTAGGTGACGCTGGACATCAGGTCGTGCAAGGCGTGGCCGAACTCGTGGAAGAGGGTCTCGGCGTCGTCGAGGGAGATGAGGATCGGTTCGCCGGGCTTGCCCTTGACGAAGTTGTTGTTGTTCGACACCAGCGCCAGCACGCCCTGCCCCTGCTGCCGGTAGGGGTTCTCCCAGGCGCCCGAGCCCTTGCCGGGGCGCGCGAAGTAGTCGCCGTAGAAGACGCCGATCAGGCGGTCGCCGTCACGGACCTCCCAGGCCCGCTGATCGGGGTGGAACACCGGCACCTTCCTGGTGACATCGGTGAAGGTGAGACCGTAGAGCTTGTTCGCCATCCACATGGCGCCCCGGATCATCTCCTCCAGCTCGAAGTAGGGCTTGAGCTCGTTCTGGTCGACGTCGTACTTCGCCTTGCGCACCTTCTCGGCGTAGTAGAGGTAGTCCCAGGGCTCGATGGTGAGGTGCGGGTCGCCGTGGCGCGCCACTTCCTGGAGGTCGGCGACCTCCTCCTTGACGCGCGCGACGGTGGGTTGCCACACCGTCTCCATCAGCGCGCGGGCGCGCTGTGGGGTCATCGCCATGGTGTTGGCGAGCTTCCAGTCAGCGTACGTCGGGTAGCCGAGCAGGTGGACCTTCTCGGCGCGCAGCGGCAGGATCTTGGCGATGGTGGTGTTGGTGTCGTTGGCGTTGCCGTTGTCACCACGGTTCTTGAACGCCTTCCACACCTTCTCGCGCAGGTCGCGGCGCGCTGAGTAGGTGAGGAAGGGGTCGACGCTCGAGCGGGTGTTGTCCACCGCCCACTTGCCGGCCAGCTTGTGCTCGTCGGCCGCCGCCTTGAGCGCGGCGACCAGCGACTCGGGGAGGCCCGCGAGGTCCGCCGTCGAGTCGAGGACGGTCCAGCTGTTCTCCTCGGCCAGCACCTTCTGCCCGAACTCGGTGTACAGGGAGGCGAGCTGCTCGTTGACCTTGGCGAGGCGCTGCTTGTCGGCCGGCCCGAGCTTCGCCCCCAGGCGGGTGAAGTTGTTGTAGGTGCGCCAGAGCAGGCGCTGCTGCTCGCCGCTGAGCTTGGCCTTGTCCGGCGAGTCCCACACCGCCTGGATGCGGGCGAAGAGCACCGGGTCGAAGAGGATCTCGTCGCCGGCGGCGGACAGCTTCGGCGCCCAGTCGCGCTCGATGGCGGCGAAGGCGTCGCTCTTCAAGCTGCCGGAGAAGGTGCCGAACATCGAGCCCACGCGCTGGAAGGTGGCGCCGGCGTGCTCGAGCGCCTCGATGGTGTTGGTGAAGGTGGGCTTCTCGGGATTGCTCTTGATCTTCTCGACCTCCGCCCGCCGCTCGGCGAGCGACGCCTCGAGGGCGGCCGGGAAGTGCTCGGGCTTGATGGCGCCGAACGGCGGCAGGCCGCCGTAGGGGCCCGGCCAGGGCGCGAGCAGCGGGTTGGCCGCGGCGGCTGGCTTGGCCGCGGCGGGCTTGGTTGGAGCGGGGTTGGCCGCGGCGGCGGACAGGGTGGGGACCAGCGTACAGAGCAGCAGCAACGAGGCGCAGGCGCCGAGGCGGGTCGTCGACATCGTCGGTGTTCTCCGTCGAAAGCGTGAAAGGGGCACTCGGCGTGGCCCGAGCCACCGCCGTTGCCCCGGGGCGATGATGGAGGTTGGTACGGGGCGGGCGCGCCAGGGTTGCTTCGCAGGTCCGAATCGGTCCCCCCGGGGGCCCACCTCCTCCAAGCGCGGGGGCGAACGTTGAATCTCCCCGCCGCCCGGCCGGCGCCAGGCGGCCTCGCCGGCGGCTCAGCCCGCCTCGGCCGCCGGCAGCCGCAGCAGCGCCCTGCAGCCGGGGCCGTCGTCGCGGTTGTCGAGGGTCAACGTGCCGCCGTGCGCCTCGGCGATCTGGCGCGACAGGGCGAGGCCGATGCCGGTGCCGCCCGGCTTGGTGGTGAAGAAGGGGACGAAGAGATTGGCTGAGGCCGACAGCCCCGGCCCCTCGTCCTCCACCCACAGCTCGACTCCGTCGCCGTGTGCCTCCCAGCCCAGCCGCACGCCGCCGCCGGTCTCGAGGGCGGCGTCGGCGGCGTTGCGCAGCAGGTTGATGAGCAGCTGCTCGAGCTGCCCCGGATCGCCCGCCACCGGCAGGTCGGGCCCGGGCACCACCGTCACCCGCAGCCGCGTCTCGAGCGCCGCCGCCTGCCGGCAGAGCTCCTCGAGGTTGACGCGCTCCCGGCGCGGCGGCGGCAGCTGCGCGAGCCGCGAGTAGCCGGCGAGGAAGCGCGACAGGCTCGCCGCCCGCTGCTCGATGACGGCGAGGCCCCGCCCGAGGTCCTCGTCGCGATCGGCCGGCGGCGGCTGGCGCTCGAGGATCTTCTGCAGCGTCGCCGCCATCGACTTGATGGGGGCGAGGGAGTTGTTGAGCTCGTGGCCGAGCACGCGGATGAGCCGCTGCCACGCCTTGCGCTCCTCCTCGCGCAGGGCGTGCGAGAGGTCCGCCACCACCAGCAGCCGGTGCGGCAGCCCCTCCTCGCGAAAGACGCTGCGGCGCACCCCCCAGGTGCCCCAGCCGCCGGGGAACAGCCGCTCGATGGTGCGGTTGCCGGGGCCTTCCAGGCAGTCGGCGAGCGACAGCTCGCCGGCCGAGCGTCCGAGCAGCCGGCGCGAGGGTTGGGCGAGCAGCAGCTCACCGGCGCGATTGACCAGCCGCAGCTTGCCCTCGTGATCGAAGGCGAAGACGGCGACGTCGATGCTCGCCATTACGCGACGCAGCAGCGCGCTCGCCTCGAGGGCGCCCAGCCGTTGCGCCTTGAGCGTCTCGGCGAGGTCGTTGAGCTCGCGGAAGACGGCGTCGAGCGCGTCGCCGGCGACACCGCGGCGGGCGCGGATAGAGAAGTCCTCGCGCCGCAGCGCCTCGAGCAGGTTGGCCACCGTGCGCAGGGTGTAGGCCACGCGCTCGCGCAGCAGCCAGGCGAGGCCGCCCCAGGCGCTCAGCGCGCCGGCGGCCACCACCGCCCGCACGCCGGTCGACCAGGGTCCCAGCCAGAGCAGCACCAGCGCCGCCGTCACCCCTGGGACGCCGGAGGCGAGGGCCAGCAGCAAGAGGCGGCTCTCGTAGCGCGCCCACCCGCGCGCAGAGCGCGCTGCCACCCCCCGCCCGACCCCCTCCCCTGGGTCCCGTGCCACCCCTATCCCCCCGTCCCCCTGCCCCTCCAGGGGCAGGGGGCGCCCCCACCCATCCATTTGCCGCCACCTGGAGGTTGGTACATCACGCTTTGCCGATTCTCATGCCTCCGGCTCTCGGGAACCGTGTTTCTCCAGCCGCCGGTAGAGGGCGCTGCGCGACAGGCCGAGGGCGCTGGCTGCCTGGCTGACGTTGCCGCCATAACGCTCGAGCGCCTTCTTGATGAGGTGCTCCTCGACTTCCTCGAGCGTCATCTCCTCGAGGCCACGGGCGGCCGGCGACCCCTCGAGGCCGAGGTCGAGGGCGCTGATGCGCGCCCCGCGCGCCAGCAGCACCGCCCGCTCGACGGCGTGGTCGAGCTCGCGCACGTTGCCCGGCCAGGAGTGCCGCTCGATGGCGCGCAGGGCGCCGGCGTCGAAGCCGGCGACCTCCTTGCGGTAGCGGCGGGCGTGCTGGGCGCGGAAGCGCTCGGCGAGCGGCAGCAGGTCCTCGCGCCGGTCGCGCAGCGGCGGCAGCCGGATCTCCACCGTGCGGACGCGAAAGTAGAGGTCGCGCCGGAAGCGCGTCTCGGCCACCTCCTGCGCCAGGTCGGCGTTGGTGGCGGTGAGCAGGCGAACGTCAGCGGCGCGCGTGCGCGAGCTGCCCACCGGCTCGAACTCGCCGCTCTCCAGCACGCGCAGCAGCTTGGCCTGCTGCTGCAGCGGCACGTTGGCGATCTCGTCGAGGAAGAGGGTGCCGCCGTCGGCCAGCTCGAAGCGGCCGACGCGGTCACTCTTGGCGTCGGTAAAGGCGCCGCGCACGTGGCCGAAGAGCTCGCTTTCGAAGACGGTGGCCGCGAGGCCGCCGACGTTGACGGTGACGAACGGCCGGCCGGCGCGCGGCGAAGCGGCGTGCAGCAGCCGCGCCACCAGCCCCTTGCCGGTGCCGTTCTCGCCGGTGATCAGCACTCCGGCGTCCGACGGCCCCACCCGCTCGATCATCTCCAGCACCGGCTGCATGGCGCGCGACTGGGCGACGAAATCGGCGGCGCCGTCGCCGCGCAGCAGGCGCGTCTCGGCCTCCAGGCCGCGACTCTTGCGCAGGGCCGCGGCGAGCGCCAGCTGGTTGGCGACGATCGACAGCAGGCGCTCGTTGTCCCACGGCTTCTCGACGAAGTCGCGGGCGCCGCGGCGCACTGCTTCCACCGCCAGCTCGATGGTCCCCCAGGCGGTCATCGCCACCACCGGCAGCTCGGGGGCCAGCTCACGCACGCGCTCGAGCAGCTCGAGGCCCTCCTGGCCGGAGGTGGTGTCGCGCGTGTAGTTGAGGTCCATCAACAGCAGGTCGGGCTCCTGCTCGCGCAGCGCCAGCGTCACTTCCTCCGGTGAGCGTGCCGCGCGGGTGACGTAGCCCTCGCCCTTGAGCAGCAGCCGCAGCGCCTCCAGCACGTCGGGCTGGTCGTCGGCGAGCAGCAGGGTGGCGGTGCTTCGGCTCAAGGCTCGGCCATTGTAGAGGCGCCGAGGCCGCTTACAGGCGGTCGACGATCCAGCCGTCCTTGAGCAGCACGGTGCGCCGGCCGTAGCCGGCGACGCGGTCGTCGTGGGTGACCTGCACGATGGTCACCCCCTCTTCGTTGAGGCGGCCGAGCAGCTCCATGATCATCGTCCCCTGGCTGCTGTGCAGGCTGCCGGTGGGCTCGTCGGCGAGGATCAGGCGCGGCTCGGCGATCACCGCCCGCGCCACCGCCACCAGCTGCTGCTGGCCGCCGGAGAGCTGGCTCGGATAGAGGTCCTTCTTGGCGACGATGCCGAAGCGGTCGAGCGCCTCGGCCACCCGCCCCTGCCGCTCCTTGCGCGGCACGTCGCGATAGGAGAGCGGCAGCTCGAGGTTCTCGTACACCGTCAGGTCGTCGAGCAGGTGGTAGTGCTGAAAGACGAAGCCGATGTGCTTCTTGTGCAGCTCCTGCCGCGCCCGCGGCTTGAGCGCGTGCACCGCCTCGCCGCCGAACCAGTATTCGCCCTCGAACTCGCCGTCGAGCATGCCGAGGATCGACAGCAGGGTGGTCTTGCCCGCCCCCGACGGGCCCATGAAGGTGACGAACTCGCCGGGCGCGATGGCGAGATCGATCTGCCGCAGCACCCAGCTGCGGGTAGGCCCGGTGGGGTAGGACTTCTCCACCTTGTGCAGGGCGATGAGGGTCTCGGGCAGCGCCGGCTCGGTCATGGTGGTCACCGTGGTGGGTTGCTCGCTCATGTAGAAGTCACTCCTGGCGTCAGGCGGAGATGGAATCGACCGCCGCCGCCCGCCTCGCGCCCCGCAGGTCGAGGTAATCGGGAAACGAAAAGCCGATCACCGGGCCCTCGTGGCGCGTGGCATAGAGCGCCACCAGGCTGGCCGGGTGGCGCACCGGCAGCGGACGGAAGGTGACGGCATCGACGAGCGAGAAGATGGCGGCGTTGGCACCGATGCCGAGCGCCAGCGTGAGCAGGGCGATGCCGGTCAGCAGCGGCCGCTGCAGCAACGACCGCAGGGCAACGCGCAGATCGGTGCTACTCATCGGAGCTCTTCCAACTTGCTACTCCGCGCGCAGAGCCAGCTGTGGATCGAGCCGGGCGGCGCGCCGCGCCGGCAGCCAGCCGGCGAGGGCGGCGACGGCGACGAGCAGCAACGTGGCGCCCAGCCAGCTTGCCGGGTCCCACAGCTTCACTTCGTAGATCAGTGCCGACAGCGTGCGCGCCAGCGGCAACGCGGCGACCAGGCCCACCAGCACGCCGGCGACCACCGGCACCAGCGCGCCGCGCAGCACCAGCGCCTGCGCCTGCGCCGGCGCCGCGCCGAGCGCCAGCCGCACGCCGAGCTCGCGTGTCCGCCGGCTCACCGCGTAGGCGACCAGCCCGTAGACGCCGATCGCCGCCAGCCCCAGCGCCAGGGTGGCGAAAATGCCGAGCAGCAGCAGCGCGAAGCGACGCTGCGTGCGCGCCGCCGCGAGCACCTCGGCAAGCGTGCCGGCCCTGCCCGGCACGTCGCCCGCCACGCTCGCCAGGGCGCGCCGCAGCACCGGCAGCAGCCCCGCCGCGGTGGCGCGCGATCGCGCCACCAGGACGGCATCGCCCACCGGCCGCTGCGCCATCGCGAAGTAGACGCACGCGCGCGGCGCCTTCGCCAGGTCGCGCTGCCGCACGTTGCCAACGACGCCCACCACGGTGGCCCACTGCTTGGGCGCCGCTCCCGGCGCCGTCACCCCCCACTCGTCCATGCCCTCGGAGCTGATGCGCTTGCCGAGGGGGTCCTGGCCGGGCCAGAAGAGCTCTGCCGCCGCGCGGTCGACGATGGCGGCGTGCGGCCCGGCGGCACGGTCGCGGCCGTCGAACGGCCGGCCGGCGACGAGCGGAATCCGCAGCGCCGCGAAGTAGCCGCCGCTCACCACTCGATAGGAGGCGTCGGCGGGGGTGTTGGGCGCCGCCTTCATCTGCCCGCTCTGGTCCATGCCGCTGAGCGGCAGCTCGGAGGCGAGGCCTGCCGCCTCCACGCCCGGGGTGCCGGCGACGGTGGCGAGCAGCCGTTCCTGGAAGCCGGCGACGGCGGCAGCGTCCGGATAGTGGCTCGCCGGCAGCGACACCGCGAGCGTGGCGACACGGTCGGCGTCGAAGCCGGGGGCGACGGCCAGCAGGCCGACGAAGCTGCGCAGCAACAAGCCCGCGCCGGCGAGGAGCAGCAGGGCGAGGGCCGCCTGCATCGCCATCAGCGCGCTCCAGGTGCGCCGTTGCGCCGGCGAGATTCCCTCGCTGCGACCGCCGCGCATGGACGCCGCCGGGGCGCGGGTGACCACCAGCGCCGGCAGCAGGCCGGCGAGCAACACGCTCACCACTGCGGCGAGCAGCGTGTAGCCGGCGAGGGCCGGGTCGAGACCGAGCACCACGTCGGCGAGCACGGGCGGCGCCACCGCCAGCACCGCCTTGCCGGCGGCGAGCGCCAGGCCGACGCCGGCGGCGGCGCCGAGCACGGCCAGCAACGCCGCTTCGGCGAGCAGCAGGTACAGCAGCCGGCCGCGCGAGGCACCCAAGGCAGCGCGCACCGCCAGCTCGCGCTCGCGCTCGAGGCCGCGGGCGAGGAAGGTGCTCGCCAGGTTGAGGCAGGCGACCAGCAGCACGAACGCGGCGGCGCCGAGCAGCAGCAGCAGGGACTGGCGCACCGGCAGCGCGCGATCGACCTGCAGCGTGCGCACGCGCGCGCCCACCGGCAGGTAGTCCTTGGAGTCGGCGCCGTCGGGACCGGTGTTGGCCACCTGGCGCGTGAGCGCGGCGATGCGCTCCTCGGCGGCGGCGACGCTCACCCCGGGAGCGAGCCGCGCCACCACCCGATAGTTGTGCGCGCTGCGATAGGGCGGGTCCTCGCCGAAGAGCTGCGCGGGTACCCAGAGGTGCACGCCGCCCGGGAAGTCGAGGCCGGGGGGCATCACCGCCACGACGTCGAGGCTTTTGCCTTCTGCCTCCAGCTTGCGCGTGCCGAGCGGCGCGCCGCCGAGCGACTCGCGCCAGAAGTGGTCGCTGACGACGACGACCGGGGAGCGCGCTTCGGCGATGCCGGGGAAGCGTCCCAGCTGCGGGCGCACGCCGAGGGCGGCGAAGAAGCCGGGGCTCACCACCTCGCCCTGCACCCGCTGCGGCCGCGCGCCGCCGAGCACCGTGGTCACCGCGCCAGCGTAGGCACCTGCCGCGGTGAAGACACCCGACCGCTCCCAGTCGCGGAAGGTCGGCCAGGAGGTCTGCATCTCCTGCCCGGCGGTGCCCACCTCGCGCACCACCACCAGCCGATCGGGGTCGGGGTAGGCCGGCCGCCGCAGCACCGTCGCCTCGACGAGGGCAAAGATGGTGGTGTTGGCGGCGATGCCCAGTGCCAGCGTGGCGACGGTGAGCAGCGAGAAGAGCGGCCGGCGCCGCAGCAGTGCGACGGCGGCCCGCAGGTCGTGGATAAGGGCGCTCATGGGACGGCCTCCTCGATGAAGGGCAGTCGGAAAAGGCTACCGTCGAGATCCCTCGTCGCTCCGCTCCTCGGGCAGTGGTAACTGAGCTGCTGTGAGTAACGAAACGTTGAGATCCCTCGTCGCTCCGCTCCTCGGTCAGTGGCAACTGAGCTGGTGTGAGTAACGCTACGTCGAGATCCCTCGTCGCTCCGCTCCTCGGGATACGCCTTGGACGCGGCATGCGCCGCGTCCGCGGCTAGATATCCCGGAACCCCATCTCCTCGAGCTCGCGATTCATCTCCTCGCTGCCCTGCTCCTCGACGACGCGGCCGTCGAAGAGGTGCAGCGTGCGCGTGGCGTGCCGCGCCCAGCGCGGGTCGTGGGTGACCATGCAGATGGTGGCGCCCTCGCGGTGCAGCTCGTCCATCAGCTGCATCACCGCCTCGGCGTTCTTGCTGTCGAGGTTGCCGGTGGGCTCGTCGGCGAGCAGGATCGACGGCTTGCCGACCACCGCGCGGGCCACCGCCACGCGCTGCTGCTGGCCGCCGGAGAGCTGCGCCGGGTAGTGCCGCATGCGGTGCGACATGCCCACCCGCTCGAGCGCCTCCTGCACACGCTGCTTGCGCTCGCTGCCCGGCATGCCGCGGTAGGTGAGCGGCAGCTCGACGTTCTCGAACACGTTGAGGTCGCCGATCAGGTTGAAGGCCTGGAAGATGAAGCCCACCTCGCGGTTGCGCACGCGCGCCCTCTCCGCGGCGGTGAGCCCCGCGGTCTCGCGGCCGTTGAGCCAGTAGCTCCCCTCGGTGGGCGTGTCGAGCAGGCCGAGGATCGACAGCAGGGTGGTCTTGCCGCACCCCGACGGCCCGGCAATCGACAGGTAGTCGCCGCGGTCGACCTCGAGGTGGATGTCGGCGAGGGCGTGGGTCTCCACCTCGTCGGTGAAGAACACCTTCTTGAGCCCCTCGAGGCGGATCAGCTTGCCGTTGGTCGCCATGGTCGTCGAGCCTCCAGTCTCACCTTCGATCACTTCAGTCGGATGCGCGGGTAGCCGTCCCAGGCGCTGGTGTCGGAGAGCACCACACGGTCCCCCTGCTGCAGGCCGTGCACCACCTCGATCGAGTGGGTCGAGGCGCGGCCGAGCTCGACGGTGACGCGCTGGGCGGTGTCGCCGTCCTTGGCGAGGCGAAACAATCCCACCCGCTCGCCGGGCTGGCCGAAGGCGGGCCGCCCGACGTAGAGCACGTCGGCCAGCCGCTCGATCTCGATGGTGCCGTCCACCGAGAGGTCGGGTCGGGCGCCCACCGGCAGGGGGCCGACGAGCGTGACGTCGACGGCCACGGTGCCCTGGCGCGCCGCCGGGTCGATGCGCGCCACCTTCCCCGCCACCAGGCCGTTGCGGGTGTCGATCGACGCCGTCTGCCCGAGCGTCACGTCTTTCGCCTGCGTCTCGGGGATGCGCAGCTCCGCCTTCAGCAGGTCGGGTTGCGCCACCTTGGCGAGGATGGTCCCCGGCTGCACCCGCTGCCCGGCCTCCACCGCCACCTCCTGCAAGATGCCGGCGATCCCCGCCCGCACCGCCATGCCGGCGAGCTGGCCGGCGCGCAGCCGCTGCAGGGTACGCAGCTGCTCGAGCTGGCTGGCCCGCCCGGCGAGCTGCGCCGCGTTGGCCTCGCGCAGGCGCGCCAGCCGCTCCTTCTCCAGCCGTTGGCGCTCGGTCAGCTCCTGGGTGCGCAGCCGCGACAGCTTGAGGGTGATGTCGGGGATCAGCTTCTCGGCGTGCAGCCGCTCGTTGGCCTCGACCTGCAGCTGCGCCTCGGCGAGCTGCGCCGCGAGGCCGGCGGCGTCCGCCTCCTGGTTGAGCAGCGCGCTCGCCAGCTGGGCGTCGAGCACGCGCAGGTCGGCCTCCGCCGTCGCCACCTGCGAGGCGGCCTCCTGCGCCTGCTGCGCCAGCTCGGGGTTGACGAGCTCGAGGATGACGCTGTCGGCCGCCACCACCGCGCCCGGGCGCTGCACCACCCGCACCACCTGCCCGCCGCTGCTCGCCGAGATCCACTGCTCGTGCTCGGGCACCAGGGTGCCCTGGCCGCGCACCTCGCGCAGCATCTCGCCGCGGCGCACGGTGTCGATCCACAGGGTGCCGGCGTCGACCGACGGGGCGGCCGGCTCGAGGCGGGCGAGGGCGAGGCTGCCGAGGGCGAGCGCGACGATGCCGGCCCCCCCCCACAGCAGGCGGCGGCGGCGGAGCATCAGGGCGCGTTCGGGGCGGGCAATGTCCATGGTGCGACTCCCGAGGGGTGGGGAGCAGAGGGCGTGCCACGCCACCGTTCGCGCCTCAACTTACTGCGCCGCAAGGGCTTCGGTTACGAGGCCTCGGCGGGTGGGGAGGCAGGGAGAGTTCCGCTCGCGCGCCCTCCGTCCCAGGGGCGAACACCTTCCGGCCTACACCCGCTTGAGGACCACCAGGGTGGTGTCGTCGGCGGGCGCGCTGCCGGCGAGGTGGCGGCGCCAGTCGAAGAGCAGCCGCTCGAGGATCTCGGCGGCGTTCCACGCCACCGCGTCGCCGAGGATCTTGCGCGGCCGATCGAAGCCGTAGGGCACGCCCTGCGGGTCGTTCGCCTCGTAGAGGCCGTCGGAGTAGATCAGCAGCACACCGCCCCGGGGGATCACCACCTCGTGGTCGCGGTAGCGCCGCGGTGGTCCCTGGCCGAGCGGCAGCCCCGGCACCTCGATCTCGCGCGGCGACTCTTTCGGCGCCGCCAGCAGCGGGAAGGGGTGCCCGGCGTTGGCGAACAGCATGCGGCCGCTCGCCTCCTCCAGGCAGAGGATGCAGAGGGTGGCGAACTGCCGCACCGGAGTGCTGTTGCGCAGCACCCGGTCGGCGCGCTCGAGCACCTTCGCCGGCGTGATGGTGCCGTCGACGAGCGACAGCAGGGCAGCCTTGACGCTCGCCTGGGCGATGGCGCAGGAGTAGCCGTGACCGGAGACGTCGCCGGCGGCGATCCACAGGCGGCCACGCTCGTCGCGCAGGAAATCGTAGAGGTCGCCCCCTGCTTCGGTAGCGAGGATCGAGCGCGCCGTAACCTCGTAACCAGGCAGCCGCGGCAGGCTCTGCGGCAGCAGGCCGAGCTGCATGCGGGCGAGCAGGTCCATCTCGTAGGTGAGGCGCCGCTCGCGCTCCTCGCGGCGCACGAACTCCGGTACCGCGCCGGGGTCGTGCTCCACCGCCTCGCCGCGCGCCAGGCCGACGAAGCCGGCGACCAGCGGCGCGGCGGCGAGCAGGGCCGCGCCCGCCACCGTCCACGGCACCCAGGAGGCGAAACACAGGGCGAAGAGGGCGCTCGGCAGCAGG
>DASYUP010000304.1:0-10191 GCA_036001185.1 Thermoanaerobaculia bacterium | reverse complement strand
ACCACGTCCTGGCGCGCGAACAGCGTCGCGTCGCCCGCCATGGCGTCGCCGATCAGCCGCTCGTAGGCCTCCATGCGCGTTCCCGTGCCCTGCTCCGGGCCGTCGACGACCGAGAGCTCGATCGGCGAGCCGGCCATGTGGTCGCCCGGCTTCTTCGCGCGCGCCCCGATCGCGATCACGACCTGGGGCGAGAGCCGGAAGCGGACGTAGTTGCCCATCGCGGCCGGCGGTTCGTCGAACACCACCGGTGGCGGCTGGTTCAGCTCCACCATCACCTCGGTGCACCGCGAGGCGAGGCGCTTCCCGGCGCGCACGATGAACGGCACCCCGTGCCATCGCCACGAGTCCACGAACAGCTGCAGCGCGGCGTAGGTCGGCATCGTCGACGCCGGGCTCACGTCCGGCTCCTCGAGGTAACCGCGATAGCGCCCCAGCACCATGTGCCGCTCGGAGAGCGGCCGCACCGATCGCAGGAGGTCGGCCTGGTTCTCGCGGATCGCCTCCTGCCGCATGGACGAAGGCGCCTCCATGGCCAGGTAGCTCACGACCTGCAGCAGGTGGTTCTGGATCACGTCGCGGATGACGCCGGTCTCTTCGTAGAACTTGCCGCGGCCGGCGACGCCGAAGCTCTCGGCGAGCGTGATCTGCACGTTCTCGACGTAGGTGCGGTTGAAGAGCGGCTCGAGGAAGGCGTTGGCGAAGCGGAAGTAGAGGATGTTCTGGACGGCTTCCTTGCCGAGGTAGTGGTCGATGCGGAAGACGTTCTCTTCGGCGAAGAAGCGGTGCAGCACCTGGTTGAGCTCGCGCGCCGAGGCGAGGTCGCGGCCGAACGGCTTCTCGACGATCACCCGGGCGTTGTCGGTACAGCCGGCCTTGGCGAGGTTCTCGACCACCACCGGGAACACGCTGGGTGGTATCGCCAGGTAGTGGATGGGGCGTTTGCAGCCCTTCAGCTCGGCGCTGAGCTTCTCGAAGGTGACGACGTCGGCGTAGTCGCCATCGACATAGCGCAGCAGCGCGGCGAGCTTGGGGAAGGCCTCGGGGTCGAGGCCGTCGTGCTCGCTGACGCTCTCGCGCGCGCGCACGACGAGCTGCTCGCGAGTCCACCCCGAGCGCGCCACGCCGATCACCGGCACGTCGAGGCGGCCGCGCCGCACCAGCCCCTGGAGGGCGGGGAAGATCTTCTTGTACGCGAGGTCGCCGGTGGCGCCGAAGAAGACAAAGGCGTCGCAGCGCGCGCGATCACTCACGCTCACTTGCTCGCCGCCGGCTTCTTCTCCTGGTGGCCGCCGAAGCCGAAGCGCATGGCGGAGAGGACGCGGTTCTGGAAGTCCGCCTCGCCGCGCGAGGCGAAGCGCTCGAGGAGGGCGGCGGTGAGCACGTGCGCCGGCACCGCCTCGTCGAGGGCGGCGGCGAGCGTCCAGCGCCCCTCGCCGGAGTCGGCCACGCGGCCGGCGAAGTCGCCGAGGTCGGGGCTCTTGGCGAGCGCCGCCGCCGTCAGGTCGAGCAGCCAGGAGGTGACGACGCTGCCGCGCCGCCAGACCTCGGCCACGTCGGCGAGGTCGAAGTCGTATTGGTAGTGCTGGGGATGGCGCAGCGGCGTCGTCTCGGCGTCCTTCTCGTGGTCGGCCTTGCCGATGTTGGCCTTGGCGAGCACGTTGAGGCCCTCGGCGTAGGCCGCCATCAGGCCGTATTCGATGCCGTTGTGCACCATCTTGACGAAGTGGCCGGCGCCGGGGGGCCCGCAGTGCAGGTAGCCGAGCTCGGCAGTGCTGCCGCCACGCTCCTCGCGGCCGGCGGTGGGCGGAATGTCGCCGCGGCCGGGGGCGAGGGTGCGGAAGATGGGGTCGAGCCGCTCGACGACCGCCGGCTCGCCGCCGATCATCAGGCAGTAGCCGCGCTCGCGGCCCCAGACGCCGCCGCTGGTCCCCATGTCGACGTAGTGCAGGCCGGCCGCCCGGAGCTCGGCGGCGCGGGCGATGTCGTCGTGGTAGTGGGAGTTGCCGCCGTCGATCAGTGTGTCGGCGGCGGCCAGCAAGGGCCGCAGCGCGTCGATGGTCGAGCCGACGAAGGCGGCTGGCAGCATCATGCAGACGACGCGCGGCGGCGCCAGCGCGCCGACCAGCTCGGCGAGCGTGGCGGCGCCGGTGGCGCCCTCGCCCGCCAGCGCCTGCACCACCGCCGGCGCGCGGTCGTGGGCGACGCACTGGTGGCCGCCCGCCATCAGCCGCCGCACCATGTTGGCGCCCATGCGCCCGAGGCCGATCATGCCGAGCTGCATCGGTGGAGACCTCCTGGGGCCGATGGCGTGGCGCCGTCGCTGAGGCGGACCGAAGAGCTCCGCCGGCATCGCCCCGCCGTGCGGTCGCTATATTACTGTCGCTTTGCCACCCGAGATCCTCGTCGCTGACCCCGGGGCGCTCGCCGCGGCGCTCGCCGCGCGGCTGGAACGCGAGGCGGCGGCGGTGGCAGCCGGTGCGACCCTGTCGCTGGCCCTCGCAGGCGGCTCGCTGGCGACCGCCCTCTTTCCCCGCCTGGCGCGGCTGCCTCTCGACTGGTCGCGCGTTGCCTTCTTCTGGGCCGACGAGCGCGCGGTGCCGCCCGCTCACGCCGACTCGAACTACCGCCTGGCGCGCGAGCTCTGGCTCGGCCCGGCGGGAGTGCCGGCGGCGAGCGTGCACCGCATGCCGGCCGACGCCGCCGACCTCGAGGCTGCTGCAGCCGCCTATGCGCGCGAGCTGGCTGCCGTCGCCGGCGAGCCGCCGCGGCTCGACCTCGCCCTGCTCGGGGTGGGGGAGGAGGGCCACGTCGCCTCGCTCTTTCCCGGCCATCCGCTGCTGGGCGAGGAACGTCGCACCGTCGCGCCGGTGCTCGACGCGCCGAAGCCGCCGCCGCGGCGGCTCACCCTCACGATGCCGGTGCTCGCCGGCGCCGGGCTGGTGGTGATGGCCGCCTTCGGGGCGGCCAAGCGGCCGGCGATCGCGGCCGCGCTCGGCGATCCGGAGTCGCCGCTGCCGGTGGCACTGCTGCTGCGTCGCGCCCGGCACGTGCTGCTGCTGCTCGACCCGGCGGCGGCGCCGTAGGCGGCGGGGTGCCTCTCACCAGATGGCGCAGCTCACCAGATGGCGAGCACGCCGGCGCCGGCGTAGGTACCGGCGTCGCGCGGCAGGCCGGGGAAGAAGCCGTCGGACTTCTTGCCCACCTTGAGCGCCACCCCGAAGCGACCGAGCATCGCCTCCGCCTCGACGCTGGCGTTCCAGCCCGAGGAAGGCTCGAGCCCCTCGGTGGCGCGTGGCACGTCCCAGACGTCACCGGCAAGCGACAGGGCCACCGGGCCCAATCGCAGCTGGTGCAGCGCGGCGCCATAGCCGTAGGTACGGTCGACCGAGGAGTCGAGGTCGCGCAGGTAGACGTCGACCACCGCCCAGGGGAAGGCGACGTCGACGTCGAGGAAACGCGAGATCTCCTGCGGCCCGAGGGCGGCGCGGGTGCCGACGGTGAGGCGTGCCGACTGGCCGAGCCGCAGCGCCGGGGCGTGCACGCGCGTCTCGCCGTGCAGCAGGTGCTGGCGGAAGTAGGCGACCATCGCCGCCGCCAGCGAGGGGTCGAGGAGGTTCCAGGCGGCGGCCACCCGTGCGTCGTGCCAGCTGTCGTGCAGCAGCCGCTCGTCGAAGTCCGGCTCGTAGTCGCCGTTCCACACCGCCTCGGCCGGGGCGCCGAAGCGGCTCGCCTGCCGCCCGACCAGGTAGAGCACCATGTCATTGCCGTGCCGGTACTCGTGCGTGAAGCCGCCCTTGTCATCGCCGGGCCGCGGCCGCGGCGCGCTGGAGACGTAGAGGGTCAAGTCGAGCTTGGCCATCATCGCCAGCGGCAGCCGCGAGCCGTCGACTCCCTCCTCGCGCAGGGCGTCGAGCAGCAGGCGGTGCCCCAGCACGCCGTCGGCCTCGACGCCACCTGCCGCCAGCAGCGCCAGCTGCTCGTGGTCCTCGGGGGCGCGCTTGGTGCCGGTGGCGGCAGCGAAGAAGCCGAAGCTGTAGCTCGGGCCGAGGCCGAACTCGCGGCCGCGCCCCCCATGGCCGAGCACCTCGTGCTGCACCAGCAGCAGGCCAGCGCCGAGGGGAAACTCCCAGACCGGCGCCAGGCCGGGATGGTCCTCGGCGACGTTGCCTAGGCGCCCGAAGGCGTGCGACAGGGCGTCGTGGGCGGAGACGACGACGCGGCCGCCGTAGTCCATCGCCGGCTCGGTCTGGTAGCCGAGGAAGAGCGGCTCGAAGGGCTCGCGGGCGGGCGCCGCCGCGGCGGGCTCCGGTGGAGCGGGCGGCGGCTGCTCTTGCGCCGTCGCCACCGCGCTCGCCGCGAGCGCAGCACTGAGCCAAGTCACCAACAGTGCGAGCAAGAATCTCATCGTGTCGAAGATACCCTAGCGAGGCTTCCCGCTGCACGAGGGCGATCGCTTCGCTGCGGCCGTGCTAGGCTCCGCCCACAACCTCAGCGCGAGTCGGTGTGGGCGACGAAACCGCGGCTATGGAACGGCGCGTCAGCGATCGCCGCGAGGGCATTCTCGCGGCGGTGGCGGCGGCCGCCGAAGTGGTCAAGGAGGGGGAGCCCTGGCGGCACACCATTGGCCGCATGCTCGCCGGGCTGGGTGAAGCGACGCAGGCGAGCCGCGTCTACCTCTACGAGCGGCACGTGGACGGCAACGGGGCGGCGAGCGCGACCTGCGCCTACTTCTGGCAGGCGTCCGACGCGCCGCCACCGCCGGCCAACCCGTCGCTGCACGATCGGCAGGCTTACGGGCGCTGGCTGGAGGCGCTCAGCCGCGGCGAGGCCTTCGCCGCCACGATCTCCGAGCTGCCGCCCAACGAGCGTGAGTTCCTCGCCCCCTGGGCGGTGCAGTCGTTCCTGCTGGTGCCCGTCTTCCTCGGCAAGCGCTGGTGGGGCAACCTGGGCCTGTCGGACTGCCGGCAGGAGCGGCACTGGTCCAAGGCCGAGGTCGAGGGGCTGCGCGCCGCCGGCGGCCTCCTGGGAGCCCTGGTTCATCGCCAGCAAGCGGAGGAGGCGCTGCGTGAGAGCGAGGGGCGCTTCCGGCTGCTGGTGCAGAACGTCCCCGGCGTGGTCTACCTATGCCGCAACGACCCCCGCCACTCGCTGCTCTATCTGAGCGAAGGGGTCGAGGCGACGACCGGGCACGTGGCACGTGACTTCCTGGAGGGCCGCCTCGCCTTCGCCGACCTCTACCACTCCGACGACGTCGCCGCTATCCGGCGGCAGCGTGAGCTGGCGCTGCGCAAACGCCGGCCCTTCCTGCTCGTCTATCGACTGCGGCACCGCGACGGCGGCTGGCGGTGGATCGAGGAGCGCGGCCAGGGGGTGGGCGGCGACGAGCCCAGCGCCGCGCAGCTGCTCGAGGGCAGCATGGTCGACGTGACGGCGCGCAAGCAAGCCGAGGAGCAGCTCGTCCATCACACGCTGCACGACCAGCTCACCGGCCTCGCCAACCGCGCCCTGTTCGCCGACCGCATCGAGGTGGCCTTGGCGCGCTGCCGGCGGCAACCGGGACGTGCCTTCGCCGTTCTGCTCGCCGACCTCGATCGCTTCAAGCTGGTCAACGACAGCCTCGGACATGCCGTCGGCGACCGGCTGCTGCTGGCGGTCGTCGAGCGGCTCCGCGGCTGCCTGCGCGACGACCAGACGCTGGCGCGGCTGGGCGGCGACGAGTTCGCGCTACTGCTCGAGGATCTCGACCATCCCTCGGCGGCAGTCCACATGGCCGAGAGCATCCTGTCGGCGCTGGCCTCTCCTTTCCGGCTCGGCGAGCTGGAGGTCCACTCCGGAGCCAGCATCGGTATCGTCCACGCCCCCGCCGCCTATCGACGCTCCGAGGAGCTGCTGCGCGACGCCGATACCGCCATGCATCACGCCAAGGCGCTCGGGCGCAATCGTCAGGCGGTCTTCGACGGCGAGCTGCACCAGCTGGCGGTGGCGCGCCTCGAGCTCGA
Source organism: Thermoanaerobaculia bacterium (assembly GCA_036001185.1). Classification (GTDB taxonomy): domain Bacteria; phylum Acidobacteriota; class Thermoanaerobaculia; order Multivoradales; family JAIOJS01; genus DASYQD01. The sequence goes on along the minus strand of DASYUP010000304.1, from coordinate 4,192 downwards.
GAACGACCTGCGGCGCGCCCTGGCGCGGCAAGAGCTGGTGCTGTACTACCAGCCGCTGGTGAGCCTGCCGGCCGGGCGCGTGGTGGGTTTCGAAGCGTTGTTGCGCTGGCGGCACCCACGCCGCGGTCTCCTGTTGCCGGAGACCTTTCTGCAGGCCGCGGCCGAGACCGGGACGCTGGTGCCGATCGGCCGCTGGGCGCTGCGCGAGGCGTGCCGGCAGGTAGCATCCTGGCAGCGCTGGGGACCGCTCAGCCTGCACTTCAATCTCCACGCCGTCGAGCTCGCCGACCGCATGCTCGAGAGCGAGGTGCGCGACGCGCTGGCAGTCGAGCGGCTGCCGCCGGACCTCCTCAACCTCGAGCTCACCGAGCACGCGCTCCTGGAGGACCTCGAGGGCACGGCGGCCACCCTCGAACGGCTGCGAGCGCTGGGGGTGGGCATCAGCCTCGACGACTTCGGCACCGGCTACTCCTCGCTCAGCAGCCTGCACCGCCTGCCACTCACCATGCTCAAGGTCGACCGCAGTCTGGTGCGGGCAACCTCCGACGGCGCTCGCGATGGCGGCGGCGAGATCCTGCGCACCATCCTCGCCCTCGGCGCGGCCATGCGACTGCAGACCGTCGCCGAGGGCGTCGAGGAGGAGGGGCAGCTCGCACTGTTGCGAGCCCTCGGCTACCCGCTGGCTCAGGGCTCCCTGTTCGCGCCGGCGCTCCCCGCCGACGCCGCGCCCCCGCTGCTCGCCGCCGACCGCCGCTGGTAGGCGGCAAGCGGCTGCCGCCGCCGCACCGGAGTGCTACGGCTCCTCGGCCTCGAGGTAGGTGTAGCCGTTGAGCCCGTTGCGGTAGAACGAGAGCAGCGAGCGGCTCTCGTTGAGCGTCATCCGGCCCTCGCGCACCGCCACCTCGCAGTCCTGGAAGATGCGGTCGAAGAGGTCCTCGGGGTTGTACTGGAAGTAAGAGAGCACCTCGCGCACGGTGTCCCCTTCGACCACTTCGGCGATGCTCCAGTGGCCGTTGGCCTCCACCTTGAGGTGCACCACGTGGGTGTCGCCGAAGAGGTTGTGGAGGTCACCGAGGGTTTCCTGGTAGGCGCCGACCAGGAAGACGGCGAGGTAGTACTCCTCGTTTTCGATCACCGGGTGCAGCTCGAGCGTCTTCTTCATCACCCGCGGGTCGGGGAAGATGTCGAGCTTGCCGTCGGAGTCGCAGGTGATGTCGGCGAGGATGCCGCGCCGCGTCGGCCGCTGCTCGAGGCGGTGAATGGGCATCACCGGGAAGACCTGGCGCAGCGCCCAGCTGTCGGGCACCGACTGGAAAAGCGAGAAGTTGCAGAAGTAGGTGTCGCGGGTGTCCTGGTCGAGCTCCTCGAGCTCCTCCGGCATTTCCTCGAGGTTGCCGGCGAGGGCGCGCAGCCGCGTACAAGTGGCCCAGAAGAGCCGCTCGGCGAGGGCGCGTAGGGGCAGCGACAGGTAGCCGAGGCTGAACAGGTGCATGGCCTCGTCGCGCGCGTGCAGCGCGTCGTGGAAGGACTGCACCAGCGAGTCATCGGCGACCGAGCGGTAGGCGTCGAGGAGGTCGAAGATCGGCTGCGGCACCTCCTCGTCGAGCTGCTCCTCGAGGTTCTCGGGCACCGCAAAGCGCTGCTCCATGGTCGAGGCGCCGAGCACGTCGAAGAGCAGCAGGCTGTGGAAGGCGACCATGGCGCGGCCGCACTCGGTGATGATCGTCGGGTGCGCCACCTGGGCGTTGTCGCAGACGTTCATCACCCGGTAGATGACGTCGCTGGCGTATTCGCGCAGCGTGTAGTTCATCGACGACTCGAAGTTGCTCTGGCTGCCGTCGTAGTCGACGGCGAGGCCGCCGCCGACGTCGAGGTAGCGCAGGCCGGCCCCCATGCGGGTGAGCCCGACGTAGACGTGGGCGAGCTCGTTGATTCCGTCTTTGATGTTCTTGATGTCGTGGATCTGGCTGCCCATGTGGCAGTGCAGCAGCTCCAGCCCCTGCTTCATGCCCCGCTCGTCGAGCACCTTCATGGCGTCGATGACCTCGGGGATGGTGAGCCCGAACTTGCTGCGGTAGCCGGCCGACTCGCTCCAGCGCCCCGCTCCCGAGGCGGCCAGCTTGACGCGCATGCCGAAGCGCGGCGCCACACCGTAGCGCTCGCTGTGTTTGGCGATGAGCAGCAGCTCGGGGAAGCTCTCGACGACCGGGATGATGTTGCGGCCCAGCTTGCGCGCCAGCACCGCGCTCTCGATGTATTCGTCGTCCTTGAAGCCGTTGCAGATGATCGGCCGGTCGCCGTCGTTGCCGGTGAGGGCGAGGGCCGCCAGCAGCTCGGGCTTGCTGCCCACCTCGAGGCCGAAGCCGAAGCGCGCGCCATAGCGGTAAACCTCGTCCACCACGTGCCGCTGCTGGTTGACCTTGATGGGGTAGACGGCGTGGTAGCGGCCGCGGTAGCCGTTGTCGCCGATCGCCTCCTGGAAGGCCTGATAGATCTCCTCCAGGCGGTGCTCGAGCAGATCGGGGAAGCGCAACAGCAACGGCGCGGTGAGGCCGCGGGCGTGCAGGCCATGCACGACCTCGAAGAGGTCGACCTCCGAGCTCTCGTCCTGGCGCGGCCGCACGGTGACGTGGCCGCGCGCGTTGATCCCGAAGTAGCCCTTGCCCCACTCCTCGACGCGATAGAGCTCACGCGCGGAGTCGAGGGTCCACTCGTCTTCGGCGGCGGCGGCGCGGTCGGTCTCGAGCACGCTCATGGCGAAGAGCATAGCGTGCTGGAGCGGCGCTGGCGGCGCCGGAATGGCGCCGGTGGCGAGACGAACGACGGGCGGCGGCGGCGTGCCGGGTGGCCCGCCGCGCCGCCCGCCCCGCTCACTCCTTCACTTTGATCTCGTTGACGACCCGCACCACACCGGAGGTGCCGCGCGCCATCTTCTCGATCCGCGAGCGCTTGTCGTTGTCGTCGACCGTACCGCGCAGCGTGACGGTACCGTTGTCGGTGACCTCGATGCCGATGTCGAAGGTCTCACCCGGATAGTGCGTGGCGATCTGCGAGCGGATGTCCGCCTCGATCGCCGCCTTGTCCATTGGCTTGGGAGTCACCGTGGAGGTCGAGCTGCACGCCGACACTGCCACTAGCAGGAACGCTGCCACCACCCACACCCATTGCTTACGAACCATATTGCGGTCCTCCTCGGCCGGAGGACAAAAGCAAGGGCGATGCCATTCGCGGGGGAGGGGGGCGACCGCGGCGCCCGGCGCGGGCCGGATTCCGCAGGAGAGGTGGCCGGGTGGCGATGGATGCCGGTGGCCCGCAGCCTGAGCGGCGGGCCCACCGCGGAAATGGCGAGTGCTAGTAGAGGTCGTTGACTGCCGCGCGGTCGTCGGCCGCGATGCTGGCGGGGCCGTTGTTGCAGAAGGAGACCGAGGGGAACATGGTGGCCCCGGAGACGCTGGTGTGCGCCAGCCCCAGCCCGTGGCCTCGCGGTGCGCTTTGACCGGGGACGCCTATAACGAGCTGTGACACGCAGGCCCCGGCTGGCCGGCGCGGCGCTCAGCGGGGCAGTTGGAACGTGCGCCGCCAGCGGGTCTCGGTGAGGAAGCCGGTGACGGTACGCAAGAGATGGCGCAGCTGCTGGCCGGCGGAGCGGAACTCCGCCGGCGGCGGCTCGCCGCCGAAGGACCAGTAGATGACCGAGGCGCGGCCCTTGAGGTAAGCCCGCGGCACCGGGCCCCAGAACCGCGAGTCGTAGGACTCGTCGCGGTTGTCGCCCATCATGAAGAAGTGGCCCGCGGGTACCCGGTAGGGCCCGAACTGGTCGCGCTCGACGCGCCGGGGATGAAACGAGGTGACGCCGCCGACCAGCTCGTCCTTGTGGATGACGTAGGGCTCGCTCACCTCTTTGCCATTGAGGAACAGCTGCTTGTCGCGCACCGCCACGACGTCGCCGGGCAGGCCGATGAGTCGCTTGACGAGGTCCTCCCGCGGCCGCTCGACGGAGCGGAAGACGACGATGTCGCCGCGCCGCGGCTCGCGCCCCGGCAGCACCGCCCGCTCGCGCCCCAGCGCCGCCGGGCCGTAGATGTAGCGGTCGACCACCAGGTGGTCGCCGATCAGCAACGTGTTCTCCATCGAGCCGCTGGGGATGAAGAAGGTGCGGAAGACCCAGGTGTTGACGAAGACGAGGAAGAGA
>DASYUP010000303.1:0-1680 GCA_036001185.1 Thermoanaerobaculia bacterium | reverse complement strand
CGCTCGAACGCGCTGAGCCCGAAACGCTCGCTCAGGTAGTCGATGGCCGGCACTCCGGGCACCGCGGCACGCAGGGCTTCGAGCTCGGCGGTACCGGCTCCCGGTCCCTCCTCCCCGCCCAAGCGCGCCTTGAGCCGCGCGAGCTCGGCGACCAGCAGGCACTGGTTGGCCTCCAGCCAGTGGGCGGCCTCGGGGTTCTTCATGGCGGCAGCGTGATCCGGTGGTTGAAGAAGGCCGGCGGCTTGGCACCGCGGTCGAGGCAGACGCTTTCGACGTCGTCCACCCGCAAGCGCAGCAGCGGCGTGCCGCCGGCTGGCGGGGCATTGGCGAAGTCGAACTGCAGGCTGGCGGTGTTGGCGGTGAAAGCGCGGGCGGGGGCGACGCGCGTATCCATCGCCAGCGTCACCTTCTGGCCCACGCGCACCTCCGGGCGGCAGCCGATGGTGAGGCTCAGCACGTTGGTGCCGCTGCGCGTCATCGCCGTGGGCGGGAAGACGAGGGCCGGCGACAAGGCCACCGGCAGGGCGTTGCTGGTGCGGCGGACCGTCTCGCCCGGCCGCAGCACGCGCAGCTCGAGGCGGTAGAGGCCGGCCGGAAGAGCGGCAGGCAGGTTCGGCACCGTGAACGTGAAGCTCGCCTCGTCGCTGCCGTTGGCGACGGCGATTTCGCGCTCGATGCCGAAATGGTCGTTGCGGAGCACGGCGGCCCGGTTGGTGCCGGCGAGGTGGTGACCATGCGCGGTGACGACGTCGCCGAGCTGCACGGTCGCGGGAGTGGAGTGGGCGGCGGCGAGCACCGACTCGAGCGTCGGGTACGGTGGCACCAGGCCCGGGGTGACGACGACCCCCTCGTCGCGCTGCAAGCTGAGGTCGAAGCGCCCGCGCGTGAGCACTGGGAGCGGCGAGGCCGCCGACCGCTGAGGCTCGATGAGCACCACCGAGACCTGGAACGCGGAGGTCGGCCGGTAGTGGGCCTGCAAGGCCGTCCACAGGCGCGACATCTCCTCGGGGTTCATCGCCCAGGGCGTGATCTTCAGCATCTCGAGCTGCTCGGCGAGGTCGGCGCTGCGCAGGGACTGGAAGACGGAGGGCAGCAGCGCGCCGCTCACCGGCGAGGGGTTCAGCGCCGTGCGGATCGCCTGCCGCGACAGCACCGGGGTCTCGTGGAGGAGCTGCAGCCCGTAGCCGAGGAGGACCTCGGCCTGCAGGTCGGCCACGCCGTACGCGGTGAGCAGGTAATGACAGTCCAGCGCCAGCGGCGGGCTGCTCACCCGGCGGCCGTCGGCGTCGCGCGAGGGCAGGTCGACGTTGCGCCAGGCGGTGTTCGGCGTCACCTGGTAGAGGAAGAGGTTGAGCCGCGGGACGGCGTCCGTGCCGTCGATCGGCACCACGTCGGGGGCCAGAGCGGACACCGTGACCCCCGCCCCCAGCACGTCGGTGACCTGGTGATCGATGAGCCCACTGTCGAGCAGGTCGCGCAGCACGGCCGTGACGCCGGCGATCGCCAGGGCATTGCTCACCGGCGGCCCGCCTGCTCGCCGCGAAGGTACTCGCCGAGCCCCACCGTCGGCTGCCGCTGCGCCGGGGCGCGGCGAGCGGGGGCCCGCGGCGGCACCTCGGCGACGACCTCGATGCGTCCGATGGAGACGTGAATCGGCGGCAGCTCGTTCCTGACCTTGGC
>DASYUP010000302.1:0-3542 GCA_036001185.1 Thermoanaerobaculia bacterium | reverse complement strand
GGTTCCAGGCGTCCTCGACCTCGGCGACGAGATGGTCGCCGTCGCGGTGCACGGCGACGAGCCGCGGCGGCGTGTGGTCGACCACCACCGGCTCGCTGATCCGCGCGTCGGTGAGGCCCTCGGCGGGCTTCTCGTCCTTGCCGTCGGTGACCAGCAGGCGGAAGCGGTAGACTCCGTCCGGCAGCGCCGTCTCGTCGAAGCTGTAGTAGCTGTCGGCCAAGTCCTGCGCCATCGGCATCCAGCCTGTTTCGCTCTGTCGCCCCTCACCCCCGACCCCTCTCCCCTCTCGGGGCGAGGGGCGCCCCCTGCCGTCCCCTCGCTCTCCAACACCCGTGCCGTGCCCGTCGGTGCCGCCATGACCGTCGGTGCCGGCGGCGCCGTCAGTCCCCGCCCCCGTCGCCGCCCCTTCCTTCGCCCCCTCCGGCCGGAAGGAGAGAGTGTAGGTGAGGTCGTCGCTGTTGGGATCCTCGGCCTTCCAGCGCAGCGTGCGATAGCCCTGCTTCCACAGGGTCTTGAGGCGATCCTCACCGCCCTCGGGCGCCTCCTCGAGGGTGGTGAAGATGCCGTCGCGATTGGGGTGCGCCGGCTCGTACGCCTGCCCCGAGGGGTTGAAGTTGAAGGCGACGAGGATCTGGCCGGGGTCCATGGCGTCGAGCGAGGTGATGCGCGGCGCCAGGTTGGTCTGCAGGTAAGAGACCTCGGCGGCAGTGAGCTGCGGCGAGGCGGCGCCGGGCCCGGCGCCGGCCTCGAGCTTCCACTGCAGGTAGCGTCCCGAGGGGACGCCGGCGAGGGCGATCTCGCGCCCTTCCCGCGGTGCCGTCCACGGCGACCAGGTGGCGTCGGGCTCGGCGGCGATGCCGCTGCGGAACGAGAAGCGCAGCGTCGCCCCGGGCGGCGCCTCGCCCATCCAACGGAACGAGCCGAACCTGGCGATCTGCTGGGCGTCGAGCACCGGGCTGGTGTAGCTGCCGTCGCGCACCTCACCGCCAGTGCGATAGAACGCCGCGGCGTTCGTGGTGGCAAAGGAAGGGTTGCTCTTGCCGCCAGCGCGGACCGACTCGGGGAGCAGCGCCATCACCTGCTTCTCCTCGACGTCGACCTCCAGCACGAGGTCGGTGTCGTGCAGGGTGAAGAGCTTGCCCTCGAGGCCGGTGCCCACCCACAGGCGATCGCCCAGCCAGAGCAGCGAGTGGGCCGTCTCGTCCTGCAGGCGCGCCACCGAGGTGACGTTGCCGGCCTTGTCGATGCGCAGGATCTCTGAGCGCGGGCCGCCGAAGCCGGGCGGGCGGGTGCCCACCGGCTGGCCGCTGGCAGTGCCGACGACCACGGTGGCCTCGCCCTGGTCGGCCTGCTCGCCCTGGCCGGCCGGCTGTCCGCCCTTGCCTTGCTGCTCCTTGAGCGGCGAGGGAGGAGGCGGCGGCGCTCCCAGCGGCACCTGGCTGGCCTCGGAGGCGACGGCGGCAGCCCAGGCGGTGCCATCGGGCGCCGCCGCGAGGGCGACCACCTCGGGCTCGACGGCGTCGAACAGCGTGCGCGCCTCGCCCTTGGCCGACAGGCGCACGATGCGCCCCTCGCCCGCCGTGCCGGCGAGGAAGCTGCCATCGGGCAACGCCGCGAGCGAGCGCACGTGGGTGTCACCGGCATCCCAGAAAAGCTCACCCTTCTGCGGCTCGCTCGCCTTGTCGCCAGCGCGGGGCGCCGTCACGCGGAAGAGCTTGCCCTGCGTGCCGGTGGCGACCAGCAGGTCGCTCTCGTCCTTGCGCCCCGCCTCGATGCCGAGCAGCTGCCAGATGTAGGTCTGCTTGGGCTCGAACCAGACGGTGGCCTTGCCGTCGCGGTAGCGGTAGACCTTGCCGTTGGGCGACGAGCCGGCGTAGACCGTCCCCCCGGGATCGACCCAGACGGCGAAGACCTCGGGCTCGGCGGTGGCGAAGAGCTCCTTCACCTTGCCGTCGCGACCCACCAGCAGCACCTTGCCCGAGTTGCCGGTGCCCACCACCCAGCCGTCGGGATGCACGGCGGCGCTGAGCACGAAGGGCTCGGCGAGGGCGGTGAGCCGCTCGGCCTTGGGCGCCAACCGCAGCGTGCCCAGCGTGTCGACGCTCATGCCGGCGAGCTGGCCGCGCAGGAACGCCTGCTGCGACTGCAAGCGGAAGAGCTTGACCTCGGAGGCGCGGGCGGACGCTGTCGCGACGAGCAGAGCGAGCAGAAGCGTCGTCATCGCGAGCGCAGCAAAGCGCGAGGCACCCGTCATCGCGAGCCCAGCGACGCGATCTCGACGTCGCGATCGCCACGGGCGCTGCGCGCCCTCGCGATGACAAGGCTGACCGTGCGCGCCCTCGCGATGACAAGGCTGACCGTGCGCGCCCCTCGCGATGACAAAGCTGACCGTGCGCGCCCTCGGGAGAGGGCGGGGCTGATGGTGCTCCGAGGCCGTTTCGCACTCCACGGTCATGCCCCGCTTCCCTCGCCATCCGCACCGGTAGTGCCGTCGTTGCCGTCGTCGCCCTCTCCCGGGCTCGCCGTCGTGGTCGCGTCGCCCGCCGGCGCCTTGTCACTGCCGTCGGCCGCGGCGCCCGAGGTCACCGGGATGCGGCGCACCACGTTGAGGTCGATGCGCACCGCGCCATCGATGGGGAACGGCGCCCGCTCGCTCGCCTCCTGCGCCAGCGTCAGCGGCAGCGGCACCGCCGACTGCGAGGCGGCCGCCGACCAGACGGCGCGCACCGAGCCGGGTAGCCGCGGCATCAGCTCGCCTGCCACCGACAGGCCGTCGCCGGCGTAAAGGCCGATCGCCACCAGGTCGCGGCGCGAGTGGAAGCCACGCACCAGCCGCAGCGCCTGGTCGAGCCGCACCGGAACCGCCGGTTGCAGCCCCATGCGCACGCCGTCGAGGGTGACGCCGTCGCCCACCAGCACCGAATAGCGCCCGGCCGGCAGGTCCTTGGGCAGCGACAGCGTGAGGTCGCGACGCACCTGCTCGCCCCGCCAGGGCACCAGGTCGAGGTGCAGCCGCACCTTGTCGCCGGGGTGCAGCTCGGTGCGGTCGGCGTAGCCGCCCACCAGCGTCGCCGTGCGCGGCACCGGGTGCTGCGTCAGCCGCACTTCCACCTTGCGCAGGTCGACGGCGGCGAAGCCGTTGTTGAGGAAGAAGTTGCCGAAGTTGAGCAGGTGCAGGGCGGCGTCGGTGGGGGCGCTGTCGCCGTCGAAGCTCTGCACCACCCGCACGATCCCTTTGGCCCCGAGGTCCCAGCTCGCCTCGAGGTCGATCCCCAGCGGGCCGGTGCTCTGCCCCGCCGCGTCCTCGGCCCCCAGCAGCGACAGCGCCAGCAGCGTCGGCGTCAGCTGCGGCACGCGCGCCAGGCGCAGGTGGTAGTCGACGCTACGCCCCGAGTCCACGTGCACCTCGAGCGGCAGCGTCGTGGCCTCGACGCCCATCTGCCCGCAGATACCGGCCAGGCGGTCCTGGCGGAAGGCGCCGACGATGGGGCCGAAGTTGGCGATCTTGAAGGAGCTGTATTGGTTGGCGACCACCGCCACCA
>DASYUP010000301.1:0-1670 GCA_036001185.1 Thermoanaerobaculia bacterium | reverse complement strand
ACCGCACGCGCTGCTGCCACCGATCCGACCTCTTCCCCCCCAGCTGATGTGCGGCCGCTACAGCCTGTCGAGCACTGCCCAGCTGGTCCGTGAGACCTTCGCCCTCGCCGACGAGGTGGAGCTCTCGCCGCGCTGGAACATCGCCCCGACGCAGGAGTCGCCGGTGGTGCGGCAGGCCGGCGAGGGCCGGCGGCTCGACCTGCTGCGCTGGGGGCTGGTGCCGGAGAAGGCGGTGACCCCGGCGGGCCACATCAACGCCCGCGGCGAGACGGCGCCGACGCTGGCCGCCTTCCGCGACAGCTTCCGCGGCAAGCGCTGCCTGGTGCCCGCCGACGGCTTCTACGAGTGGCTGCGGGTGACCGGGCGGCCGCAGCCGTACCACATTCGCTTCCGCGATCGGCGCCTCTTCGCCATCGCCGGCCTGTGGAGCCACTGGCAGCGCCGCGGCCACGCGACGATCGACGGCTTCACCATCCTCACCTGTGAGCCGGCCGCAGTGGTGCGCCCGCTGCACGACCGCATGCCGGTCATCCTGCCGGCGTCGGCGTGGGAGGAATGGCTGCGCGCCGATGCCGAGGCTTCGGCGTTGCAGGAGCTGCTGGTGCCGTGGGCGGGGGATGAGCTGGAAGCGGTGGCGGTCTCGTCGTTCGTCAACCGCGCCGACCACGAGGGGCCGGAGTGCGTGCAGCCGGTGACGCCCGAGGAGGCCACCGGCGGCGGGCAGATGAGCCTCTTCGGGCCTGCGTAGGGACGATCACGTCTCGCCGCGCTGCCGCATCGTCGCCGCCAGGCTGGCGAGGATGCCGGTCATGCGCGAGGCGGCGTCGACGGTGATGATGCCGTGGACGCCGTCGGTGTCGGCCACCACCGCCGGCGAGGGGGCGCCGGCCTGCAGCGCGGCCACCACCTCGCCGAGCGGCGCCTCGGGGCCGACGACCAGGACGTGGCGGTCCATCGCTTCGAGCACTGGCGTCTGGCGGCCGAGGCGAGCCAGGGCGGCGACCAGCAGCGGGCGCGGCAGAGCGCCGACCGGGCGCCCCCAGGCGTCGATCACCGGGAAGTCCTCCTGCGGCGTGCGCAGCAGGAGCTGGGCGGCGCGCTCGAGGGGGTCCTGCGGCGCCAGGCGCTCGAAGCGGGTGACCATGGCGTCTTTGGCGCGGCGGCCGGCGAGCGCCACCGCGCGCTCCCCCGCCGCTCCCTGCTGGGCGGCGCCGAAGAAGAGCAGCAGCGCCAGCAGCACCAGCGGCAGGCCGGCGCCGCCCGGCAGCAGCAGGGCCACCAGCCCCATCAAGAGCGCGAAAGCCTGACCGATGCGGGCGGTGGCGCGCGCCGCCGCCGGCGCCGGCAGCACCATGGCGAGCACCGCTCGCAAGGCGCGCCCGCCGTCGAGCGGGAAGGCCGGCACGACGTTGAAGCCGAAGAGGGCGAGGTTGGCGATCAGCAGCTCGGTGAGCAGCTTGCCGGTGGCGTCGACCCCGCCCGGCGCCAGCGGCGCGTTGCGCAGCAGCAGGGCCGCGGCGGCGAGCAGGGCGATGCCGAGGTTGACCAGTGGGCCGGCGAGGGCGATGGCGAGCTCTGCTCCCGGGTCGGTCACTCCGCGCAGGCGTGAGACGCCGCCGATGGGAAGCAGGACGATCTCCTCGGTGACGACGCCGTGGCGGCGCGCCACC
>DASYUP010000300.1:0-6477 GCA_036001185.1 Thermoanaerobaculia bacterium | reverse complement strand
GTTCATCGCCAGCAACACGCGTATCCGCTTCATCACCACCGGCAACCCCGCCGCCGGCGAGTTCTTCAGCTTCGACGACGTGCAGATCACCGACGGGTCGGTGACGGCAGGCCATTGGGAGGTGCGGGTCAACATGGCGTCGACGGGGACCGGCGACGACGCCATCAACGCCCTCGGCATCCGCGGCGACGACGGCGACGCGACGAGCGGCGGCAGCGAGCTGCCCGTCTACGCCGACTCGATGACCACTTACGGTGTCAATCCTCCCGGCAGCGGCACCTCCACCAAGAGCTTCACGCTCTATCCCCTGGTGAGCTCGGGTTGCTCCACCTCGCTCAATGACTTCGACTACGACAGCAACAGCGGCACCGTCGGCAGCTTCGCCTACACCAGTCGCAGCACCGCCTTCACCCAGAGCATCGCCAGCTCGAGTCTGTCGGCGAACAACGTTTGGAACCGCGACAGCTTCTCGGGGTGGACGAGCGACACCAGCGGCGCCGACTATGGCATCTGGACCGAGGCCGGCTCGATCACCAGCTACCTCGTCGGCGGCACGCCCAACGGCAACTACACGGTGCTCTACCAGGGCGCCTTCGGCACCACCGCCAACGACCCCACCAGCAACCCCTGGTCGACCGCCTTCCGCCTCTACCTGCCGACGGACGCCGGCGGCGCGCCGGTCAAGCCCTATACCGAGCAGCTGCTCGCCTACAGCGGCTGCGGCGGGGGCAACAACGGTCCCAACCCGCTGGTGGTGGGGCAGGCGAGCTGCTTCACGGTCACCGTGCGGGTGGTCAACCCGACGGTGCACGCGATCACGTTCTCGGCCAGCAACCTGGTGACCGCCAACATCCCCGGCAGCGGCGTCGTCTACAACGCCCTGTCGCAGATCAGCCAGGGCTCGATCGTCTCGCAGCCGGCCTCGGGCGGCACCGGCAACCTCACTTGGAACCCGGGATCGGTGGCCGCTGGCGCCACGGCGCTGCTCTCCTACACGGTGAAGGTGACGCCGACGAGCGCCGGGCAGCGACTGCCGGTCACCGCCACGCCCGCCTCCGGCAACGGCACGCGCGCCGTCTACGTCGACGAGACCGGCAACACCACGCAGACGCGGTCGACGTTCACCTTCGGCCCGCTGTGCGAGCTGGCCGTCACCCAGGGGCTGCTGACGCAGGCCCTGGTCTCCTCCTTCCGCGCCCTGCCCGGCGCTCATGGGGGCGTCGAGGTCGAATGGCAGACCGCCGGCGAAGTGGGAACCGCGGGCTTCCGGCTCTATCGCCGCGATGCCGTCACCAAGCGGTGGCATGCCCTGCACGACGGCCTGCTGGCCGGCCTGCAGACGGCGCCGCAGGGCGGCACCTATCGCTTCCTCGACGAGGGGGCGCAGCCAGGCGAGCCCCTGGTCTATAGGCTCGAGGAGGTCGAGGTCACCGGCAGCCGGCGCCCCTTCGGCCCCTTCCGGGTGGCCGCCGAGCGCGACTCCGCGGAGACGGGGGCGGAGATGGATGCCGCCTTCGAGCGCGTGGCGCACTCGCCGGCGCGGCCGCCGCGGCGGCTCGCCGCGGCGGCCAGGGCGCTGCCCACCGGACCCGTCGCCACCGGCCGCGCGGAGGAAGAAAGGAATTCGCTCTGGCTGGGAACCGAGGCCACCGGCCTCTACTACCTGCGGGCCGCCGACCTCGCTCGCTGGCTGGGCCTGACGACCGAACAGGCGCAGAAGAAGATCGCCGAGGGCAAGGTGACGCTGCGCCTCGGTGGCACACGGCCGTTGCCCTGGTACCCCGACTCCACCACCGCCAAGGCGGCGGGCGGTGTGCCCGGGCCGCCGTCGGCGCAAGGGCTCTTCTTCTACGTCGCGGCACAGCCCACCACCTACTCGGCGCTCACCGCCGTGCGGCTCGATCTCGGCGACAGCGGCCCCACCATGGCTACCGCCGCGGTGGGTCCCGCCGCCAGCGGTCCGGCGAGCTACCGCGACAACCTCCACGTCGAGGTGGACTCCTTCGCCGCTACCGTCATCGGCCTCGACCCCGACAGCGACTACTGGTTCTGGAGCTTCCTGCAGGGCAACGACCCCACCTACGGTCACGGCAGCTTCGGCTTCGACGCCCCCGGCGCGGTGGCCGGTGCCACCGCGGCGACGCTCACCGTCAACCTACAAGGGGCGACGGCGAGCGGGACGACCGACGAGCACCGCGTGGCGGTGAGCCTCAACGGCACCGCGCTCGGCGAGACGAGCTGGACGGGCATAACCGCCCGCAGCGCCTCGTTCAGCATCCCGGCCGGCGTCCTCAAGGCGGGCGGCAACGCGATCGTCCTCACCGCCACCGTGGGTGCTGGGGCGCCTTACAGCATCAACTACGTCGACGGGTTCGACCTCGCGTACTGGCGCTCGTACCGGGCCAGCGGCGAGAGCCTGGCCTTCACCCTGCCGGCTGCCGGCGGCGCCGAGCTGCGGGGCTTCACCACCGCGCCGGTGGCGCTGCTCGACGTCACCGCTCCGCTCGCCCCACGCTGGCTCAGCGGCGCCACGGTCGCCGCCGACGCGCCGTCGGGCAGCAAGCTGAGCTTCACCTCCAGCGCTCCCGGCTCCTTCTTCGCCGCCGGCGCCGCGGCGTTGCGCTCGCCGGCGGCGGTACGCCCCTGGTATCGCCCGCTCGGCAGCGGCGCCGCCGACTTGCTGGTGGTTGCCCCGGCGGCCTGGGCCGACGCCGCCGAACGCTTCGCCAACCTCCGCCGCGCCGAGGGGCTGACGGCGCGAGTGATCAGCATCGAGCAGGTGGCCGACACCTTCGGCGGCGGCATCGCCACGCCGCAGGCCCTGCGCTCGGCGGTCACCGCCCTCTGGGCAGCCGGCGGCGGACGGCTGCGCTACCTGGTGCTTGCCGGCGACGGCTCGGTCGACTACCGCAACCTGCTCGGCTACGGCGAGAGCTTCGTGCCGGCGCTGTTCGTGAAGGCCAGCAACGGTGGCCTCTTCCCGGCTGACAACCGCTACGGCGACGTCGACGGCAACCACGTCCCGGAGATCGCCGTCGGCCGGCTGCCGGCGCAGTCGGCTGCCGAGCTCGACGCCATCACCAGCAAGCTTGCCGGCTACGGAGCCGGCAGCGTGTCGTGGGCCGGCAAGGTGGTCATGGTCGCCGATGCCGCCGACCGCGGGGCCGACTTCGCCGCCGACGCCGAGCGTACCGCCGCCCTCGCCAGCAGCGCCGCCGACGTCTCGGTCGACCGCATCTACGCCGGCAACTCCGGCTTCGCGGCGGCGCGCGGCCAGCTGCTCGCCGATCTCGCCGGCGGCGCCGGCATCGTCAACTACTTCGGCCATGGCGCTCTCGACCGGCTCTCGGCGGGCGGCCTGCTCACCTCGGCGGACGCCAACGTGCTCGGCAACGGCAATCGCCTGCCGCTGCTGACGGCCATGACCTGCACCGTCAACCGCTTTGCCCTCGCCGGCATCCCGTCGCTGGGCGAGCTGCTCGTCAAGGCGCCCAGCGGCGGTGCGGCGGCGGTGCTGGCGCCCTCCGGGATCCCGAGTCACGGCGACTCGCGGGCGCTCGCCGATCGCCTGTTCCAGCAGACCGGCCAGCGCGGCCAGCTACGGCTGGGCGAGCTGCTCCTGCGCGCCTACGCCAAGGCGAAGGGCGACGTTGGGGATGCCGGGACGCTCGACCTCTACAACCTGCTGGGCGACCCGTCGATGCGGTTGCGGCCCGGCGTCGTGCCGCCGCCCAGTGGAGGCGGGCCGCCGAGCCGCGAATGAACGAGGACCTGGCCACCGCGCCGGCGCCGCTCTGCCGGCACGCTGCTAGAATGGAGCCAGTCATCACGCGCGAGCGAGGCATGCAATGAGCCGCCGTCACGAAGCCGAGAGTCCGACCGCCGCCCAGCCGGGAACGCCGTCTCGCCGCGCCTACGAGGCCCCGCGCATCCTCTCGCGGCAGCCGCTCGAGCACGTGGCGGCGGTCTGCGCGCCGTCGCCGCCGGCCAAGGGCAACCCCGGCCTCTGCCCTTCGGGGCCGATCTCCTCGTAGGCGGGTCGGCCCGCTACTCGCCGATCTGGTAGTCGACCTGCGCGCGGAAGCGGGCGCGGTCGGCCTTCCAGGCGCCGCGGCCGATGACCGCATCGGCGCCGGGGATGGCGGGCTCGGCGCGATCGAGGGCGAGCACGCCGTCGAGGTGATCGAGCTCGTGCTGCAGCAGCTCGGCGAGCGCCCGCGGCACCCGCTCCCAGCGCCGCTCGGCGCCGCCGGCGTCGCGGAAGCGCAGCGACACCGAAGTGTGGCGCCGCACGCGCACCAGCAGCCAGGGGAAGCTCATGCAGTCGTCCCACAGGGTGAAGGTCTCGTCGCTGCGCCAGGTGAGCTCGGGGTCGACGAGCAGCAGCGGGCCACGGCCGGCGTCCGGGTAGCCGGCAGCCCCGAGGTCCATCGCCACCAGCCGCCGCAGCAGGCCGATCTGCGGAGCGGCGATGGCGCGCCCGAAGCCGTGCGCGGCGCGAAAGGCGGCGAGGGTCGCCTGCAACCGCGCGGCGCCGGCGGCGAGGTCGGGGTCGAGCGCGCCGCCGTTGGCGCCCGGCGCGCCGACCGGCTCGCACCGCTGGCGCAGCGCCGGGTGGCCGAGCTCGAGCACCGCGGCGGGTTCGCTTGCTCGCGGAGGGCTGTCTGCCATCGGACGATTGTAGGCTCGCCGGTATGAACCTCTGGGACCTGCTGCTGGTCGCCCGTCGGCGTGCCCCGGAGGCGCCGGCGCTGCAGCTCGCCGATGGCAGCGCCTGGAGCCACGACGCCCTGCTCGCTGCCGCCGAGCGCCGGGCGGCGGCGCTGCGGGAGCGCGGCGTCGGCGCCGGCGACCGGCTGGCGCTGTGGGCCGGCAACCGCGTCGAGACGGTCCTCGCCTACCTGGCCGCCGCCCGGCTGGGGGCCGTGGCCGTGCCCCTCAACCTCGCCTACCGCCGCCAGGAGCTGGCGCACGTGCTCGCCGACGCGGCGCCGCGGCTGCTGCTCTCCGAGCGCGAGCAGCTACCCGTGCTCGAGGAAGTGGGCCGCGACGCCCTTGGCGGCGTGCCCCTGGTGCTGGTCGAGGAGCTGGCTGCCGCGGCACGTGAGACCGCCGCGCCGCCGCCGCCGGCGCGCGCCGCCGGCGACGATCTCGCCCTGCTGCTCTACACCTCGGGCACCACCGGCCGCAGCAAGGGGGCGATGCTCACCCACAACAACCTGCTGGCGACGGTCACCGGCCTGCTCGCCGCCTGGGCCTGGGAGCCCGGCGACCGCCTGCTGCTGACGCTGCCCATCTTCCACACTCATGGGCTGGTCGTCGGGCTCTTCACCGCCCTCGCCGCCGGCGCCTCGGTGCGGCTGCGGCGGCGCTTCGAGGCCGAGGCGGTGGTCGCCGAGCTGGCGGCCGGGGAGGCGACGCTCTTCTTTGGCGTGCCGACGATGTACGTGCGGCTGGTCGACCTCCTGCGGCGCGACGGCGGTGGCGAGCGCCTGCGCCCGGTGCGCCTCTTCTGCTGCGGCAGCGCGCCGCTGGCGCCTGAGACCTTCGCCGGCTTCCGCGCCGCCACCGGGCACGCCATCCTCGAGCGCTACGGCATGACCGAGACCGGCATGCTGCTCGGGAACCCGTACGCCGGCGAGCGGCTGCCGGGGACCGTCGGCACGCCGCTGCCCGGCGTCTCGCTGCGCATCGTCGACCGCGACGGCCGCCACCTGCCGGCCGGCGCGGAGGGCGAGCTGCTGGTGCGCGGCAGCAACGTCTTCGCCGGCTACTGGCGCGATACGGCGAAGACCGCCGAGAGCTTCGCCGTCGATGACGGCGGCCAGCGCTGGTTCCGCACCGGCGACCTCGGGCGTCTCGATGGCGCGAGCGGCCACGTCACCCTGCTGGGCCGCGGCCGTGAGCTCATCCTGCGCGGCGGCTTCAACGTCTACCCGCGCGAGGTGGAGGAGGTGCTGGAGGCCTTTCCCGGCGTGCGCGAGGTGGCGGTGGTGGGGCGCCCGCACGCCGAGTGGGGAGAGGTGCCGGTGGCCTTCGTCGTCGCCGAGGGCGCGCTCGACGAGGCGGCGCTGCTCGCCCACTGCGCCGCCGAGCTGGCGCGCTTCAAGCTGCCGGTCGCCTTTCGCTACGTCGAGACGCTGCCTCGCAACGCGCTCGGCAAAGTGCAGAAGCACCTGCTGCCTTCGTAAGCGACCATCGGATAGGCTCGGGCGCGGATGAAGCCGGCGCCGTTCGCCTACCTCGCGCCCCGGTCGCTGCCGGAGGCGCTGGCGCAGCTGGCTCGCCACGGCGATGACGGCAAGGTGCTCGCCGGCGGCCAGAGCTTGATCCCGGTGCTCAACTTCCGGCTCGCCCAGCCGGCCGTGCTGCTCGACCTCAACCGCGTCGGCGAGCTCGACTTCCTGGTCGAGGAGGAGGGTGGCCTGCGCATGGGCGCGCTCACCCGCCAGCGCCGCCTCGAGCGCGACCCCCGCG
>DASYUP010000299.1:0-6355 GCA_036001185.1 Thermoanaerobaculia bacterium | reverse complement strand
AGGAGCGCGGCGGCGGCGCCTCCTCCACGTGCTCCCACATGCCGACGGCGGCGAGCACGCGCAGCACGCCGTCGACGCCGAGGCGGATGGCCGCTTCGTCGAAGCGCAGCGGCTCGCCCGCCTCGTAAACCAGCAGGTGGGCACCGCGGCGGCGGGCGGCGGCGCGCAGCGAGCCGGGGATCTCGGTGGCCGCGAACATCATCGGCGCCGCGAAGGCCTCGGCGATGCGGCGGGTCTCGGGGTCGGCGAGCTGGGCGCGAATCTGCGGCAGGTTGGTGCGGTGTTGCGAGCCGGTGTGCAGGTCGATCCCGTACTGGCACTTCGCCACCACCTGCTCGAGGAAGAGGTGGGCGAGGCGCGCCGCCATCGAGCCGCGGGGCGAGCCGGGGAAGGAGCGGTTGAGGTCGCGGCGGTCGGGCAGGTAGCGGGTCTGCTGCACGAAGCCGAAGACGTTGACCACCGGGACGGCGATGAGGACACCGGCGAGCCGCTGCGGATCGAGCAGCTCGAGCACCCGGCGGATGATCTCCATGCCGTTGAGCTCGTCGCCGTGGATGGCGGCGTCCACCCACAGCCGCGGACCGGGGCGCGTGCCGTGGAGCACGGTGACGGGCAGAGATAGCCAGCCGCCGGTGAAGAGGCGCGATACGGGAAGGTCCACGCGCACAGCGGCGCCCGGCGGCACCTGCTTGTCGCCGATGCGGAGGGGCTCGGTGGAGGAAAGCGAGGCGTCGTCGTCGAAGGGGCCTGGAGGCTCGGCCATCAGTAATCTTATGGACCGTACTCGAAGCGGACGACCAGCCAGCGGTCGCCGTGGCGACGCAGGATCGCCGACTGACCGGAAGCGACCTCGGGCGGACCGTGGACGTCGCCGAGCTGGACGGTCACGCGCCGCTCACCGGGAGCGAGCTCAAAGCTCCCTTCGTCGTCAGGGGTCGCCGGCCTCTCGCGATCCAGCTCGACCCTCATGAGACTGCGGCCGAGCTCCGGCCCGGCAAGCACGGCATTGCTGGCGTTAATCACGACCCCGCGGCTGCCTCGCCACTCGAGGGCCGGCGCGCCGGTGATCCAGCGTATGCGCGCGAAGTTCTCGGTGTCGTAGCAAGCCCAGATCCCGGCCAGCGCGCTGAGTAGGAGCTCGTCCTCTGTGCGGTCGGCCGCTCGCCGCACCTGGGCGTTGGGTGCGCGATCGACGGCGTCGCCGATGCCGTCGCCGTCGGTGTCGGCCCGGGCCGGATCGAGCCCGAGTCGGCGCTCGAGCAGGTCCGTGAGGCCGTCGCCGTCGCTATCGCGGCGCCAGAAGCCGAGGCGCAGTTGCAACGGGTGAGTGGTCGCTGTCGCCGCGACGTCCTCCTCGTCCTCCTCGACGTCCAAGCCCCCAGGGGGGGGGAAGTAGAAGATGTCCGGAGGCTTCTCACAGTCGACGCGCAGGTTGCCCTTGACTACTCGGGCCTTGATCTCGTGGCAGGCGCCCAGGTAACCGAGGAAGAAGACCGTTTTGGGCTCGGCATGGCCAGCCTCGGCGCTGCCGCTGATCCAGAGATCGAGGCCGTTGCCCACTTCGTCCTCCGTGAAGATCAGCTCTCGTTGGTTGGCGATCTGCAGCTCAGTACTGGACCAAGAGCCCACCAGATCGCCCAGTCGATGTGACGGGGGGGTCGCGGCATTCACGGGCACACTTTCGAGGACTGGGAACCCGGATGCGATTGCGTGCGCTGCGCTGCCCGGGCGCGGGGGCCGGAACCAAGGATCCGTTGACCTGCTGGCGTTGGCGACGAGGCGATCAATGGCAGCAACGGCCTCCGTCGTGCCGATTCGACCAAGGGCGGAAAAGACTTCCTCCGGGCAGGCGTCGCCCCCCGGCGGGTTCAGGTGGCGAGCCAGGACCGCGACCTGCGCTGGGCCGGCGACGGCGGCCAGCGCTCTTGCCAGCCAGTTGACCTGGCTGGCCTGGCGATCATCCGAACCGGGTCGTAACTCGCCTTCGTGAGAGTCCCCCCTCGCCGCGCCTCCGCGAGTGGGTGCCGTCGTGGCGGCGGCTGTGCGCTCGAGCGCTGTCGCCAGAGCAGGGGCGGCGGCAGTGTAGACCCTGTCTGCCGCCCAGTCTGCCACCGCCAGCAAGGGCTGGCCTTCGAGGTGGGGCAGGGCGGCGACGGCGATCGGCAGCGCCTCGGGACCGAGCGCCTCGAGGTCCTCGCGGATATCCCCAACATCAGCATCGTCTTCGTTGGCGAGAATTGCAGCCACCGATTCCTCCAGGCTGCGGCTTTGCGCTTCGGTGGGGCCTGCATTCAGGGCGTCGATGCCGATCAGGGCGTCTCGTCTCTGCAGCACAACGCGATTGCTGACGACCAGGACCTGCATGACGTTTGGCTCGAGGAGGAGGAGATTCTCCAGTTCGCCGCTCCTCGCCCGCAGCACCGCCAGCACGGTACGACTTCCGCCGGCGCGCAGTCGCACCAGCAAGCGTGTACCCCAGGTTCGACAGTACTCGTGGTCAGCTAAGACCTCGGGGGAGCCAGGCAGGGATTCGCTCCGCCAGCCGTCTCGCCCCTTGCGGACGAGGCGCCAAGAGGGCGTGCGCGGGTTCTCGGCACTACCGGCCGCCCAGAAAAACTCGATCGCCGAGTCGTGGCTCCCGTCCTCGCAGAAGAAGGAGCCGCCATGCTCATGGTCCCTGGGTTCCACGAGCGGCGGTCCCAGCTCGCCTGTGCGCGGATCGAGGGGGCGCACCAGGTAGGGGTGCCTACCCGCACCCTTGACCTGCGGTTCGAGCACGAGAAGGTGATCACCTTCGGGAGTCGGACCCAGGCTGGCACCCGACGAGACAGACTGCCGCCATCGCTCCTGCAGGTCGCCGTCGAAGCCCATCAAGATCGTGTGCGATTCCGTCTTTTCGTCGGTGCTCGCGGCTTGCTCTTGGTGCACCTGAGCGTTCAGCACGAACCAATCGCCGATGCGATCGAGGTCTGCGCCCGGTGGCAACTCACGCCGTGCAACCTCGGCGCCACTGTGCTCATCGAGCTTGACCAGGGTCGATCTGGCCTCGCCGCTAACAAATGCGACGACTGGCGGGCCCGCTAGTTGGCTCACTCTCCCCTCGCCGATGTGAACTCGGTCCAGCACTGACCCGTCTTTGGCGTCGAGAACTAGCACCGAGTCAACGAGGGGCACGAATAGCCGGTCACCGACGAGCAGGTGGACCCCGTTCCGGCAGCACTCATCTGTCTCTTTGCCTACGATGGTGGTCCGGCGCAGTGTGCCGTCGCGGGGGTCGATGGCTGACACACGCCCCTTGTCGGCGACGAAAACCAGGTCGTGGCTGGCAAGGGCAGTGTCGATCGAGCCGCGCCAGCGCCAGAGCTCCACCGCGCTCGGGATGTCTCGGAAGTCGACGGGCTCGTGGCGGGCGACGCCGCACGCGGCAACCGTTGCCAGGAACAGACGGGAAACGAATCTGTGGGCTCGACGCCGACGCTCCTCGCCGGCCCGCCGTCGCGACTTGGGAGTTGCCTCGTCAGCGTCAGCAGCCAGCCTGGTGTCCGCCATCAGCCGTCCTCCCCAGCCAGGCCGCTCTCGAACCGGCTCACCACCCAACGCTCGCCGATCCGGCGGAGCACCACCGACCAGACCGGCCCGTCGTCCCTGTCCGTGCCGGTGCCGAAGCGAACGTTGACCCGACGCTCGCCTGGGGCCAGTGGCGAGTTGTCCCCCGCGACCAGGGCGGACGGCGAGTCCCCCTCGATGGCCATCACATTCCAGCCCAGCGCGGTGTTGGCGGGCGGCGTGTCGCCCAGGGTGAGGGTCACCCCGCGTCGGCCGCGCCACTGGAGCGCTGGCGCGCCAGCCACGTAGCGGACGACCCCTGTCTCGCCGCTGGGATCGCACGCCCAGATGCCGGCGAGGGCGGAGAGCAGCAGCTCGTCCTCCGGCCGGTCCGCTGGTCGCCGCGGCTGCGCGTTGGGCGCGCGGTCGACACCGTCGGCAAGGCCGTCGCCGTCACTGTCGGCGCGCGCCGGATCGAGGCCGAGGCGGCGCTCGAGCAGGTCGCTGAGGCCATCGCCGTCGCCGTCGCGCCGCCAGGCGCCGAGCCGGACGCGGAAGGAGGGGGCCGGAGCTGGTGCCGCTGCCTCCATCTCGGCGGCGTCCACGGGCGCGCCGCTCGCGGCGGCGAAGAGGGCCTCGACCGACTGGCCGCCGCACTCGACGCGCAGCTCGCCGCCAACCACGCGAGCGATGATCGATCCGCAGCCGCCGACGTTGCCGAGGTAGGAGGCAGTGGAGGAGCCTGGTTTGCCGGCGGTCCCCACTTCGCTGATCCAGAGGTCGCCGTCGCCGCCCAGGTCGGCGGCCGGGAAGATCAGCATCGGCTGCTTGCCGATCCGCACCTCGGCGCTGCGCAGGCCCTGCATCAGCTCCATGTAGGCGTCGAAGCTGTCGCGCGCCTCCATCTCCTCGATGGCCCGGCGCGCGGCGGCCGGCGTGACCGCCCCACTGCGCGGCGGCCGCGGGGGGTGGAACCAGGGCGCCGGCGGACCGTTCGCGGCGGCGAGCACGCCGTCGAGCGCCGCCACCGCCTCGAGGGTACCGATGCGACCGAGGGCGGCGAAGGCGGCGGGGCAGGCCTCGGGCCAGCGTGGGCTGACGTAGCGGGCAAGCAGCGGGACCTGCGGAGGGCCGGCGATGGCGGCGAGCGCGGCCGCCAGCTGCGCAACATGTGCGCGGTGGGACTGGATTCTCACGTTGCTTTCCTGCGCCGTCTTCGCCGGCGCGCCGGTGGGAGCCGGCGCCGGCGCCGCCGCCGCCGTGCGATCGAGCGCCGCCGCCAGAAGGCCGGCGGCAGGAGCGTAGCCGCTCTTCGCCACCCACTGCGCCACCGCCAGCAGCGGCGGGCCGTCGAGGTGGGGCAGCGCCGCGACGGCAAACGGCAACGCCTCGGGGCCGAGCGCCTCGAGGTCGGCGAGGATCTCCAATTGATCGGCCCCGCCGTCGTTGGCGAGGATGGCGGCGACCGATTCGGCCAGACTGCGGCTCTGCGCTTCGCTGGGGCCCGCGTCCAGGGCATCGATGCCGATCAGCCCGTCCTCTTTCTGCAGCACCACGCGGTCGGCGGCGACGAAGAGGTCGCTGATCCCGGGCTCGAGGTAGAGCAGGTTCTCGCGCTCGCCGGTCTTCGCCCGCAGCACCGCCAGCAGATCGCGGCTGCCGCCGCGGTTCAGTCGCAGCAGCAGGCGATCGCCCCAGCGTACGCACTGCTGCGGCCAGCCCGGCAGCTCGTCGCTCTCCCACCGCTCCTTGCCGCCGCGCGTCACGCGCGAGGGGCTGGTGGCGCGGCCGCGAGCTTCGCTGACCGTCCAGGCGAGCTCCAGCGCCGGGCCGCCGTTGCCGTCGCCGCAGCTGAGGTGCGACGGCTGGTTGCCGGCCTGGCCGTCGGGCAGCGGCGCGCCCAGCTCGCCGTTGCGGGGATCGAGGGGGCGGCGGGAGGTAGACCCCTCGGAGGTGTCTGCCACCACCAGGTGGTCGCTGTCGCGACTCAACATGCTGCCGTCGCGCAGCGGCAAACGCCACTGCTCCTGCAGGTCGTCGTCGAGCCCCACGGCCACGGTCTGCGGCGCGGACCGCTCGCCGGCGGCCGCCGCCGCGGCGGGCAGCCGCAGGAGCAGGGTGAAGCGATCGTCGAAGCGCTCGAGGGAGTAGACCGATGCGAGCTCCCGCCGCGCCAGCTCGGCGCCACTGCGCTCGTCGAACCGCACCAGGATCGAGCTCTCCTCGCCGTCGGCCTGGGCGATCACCGGCGGGCCGAGCAGGTGATGCACCGTGCCGCCGAGGTGGAGGCGAGCGAGGAGGGCGCCGTCGTTGGTGTCGAGCACCGCCACCGACTCGGCGATGGGCACGAACAGCCGGTCGCCGACCTGCACGTGGGCGCCGTGCCCGCAGCCGCAGTCCTCGCTCTCGCTGCCGATGACGGTCGTCCACAGCAGCTCGCCGTCGCGGGGGTCGAGCGCCGAGACCCGCCCTTTGCCGGCGACGAACAGCAGGTCGACGCCGGCGAGGATCGATTGGGTGGAGCCCCGCCAGCGCCAGATCTCGACCGGCGTGGCGACGCCGCGCAGGTCGAGCGGCTCGGCACCGGCGCCGCCGGCGAGGGCGAGCGCCAGCAGGGCGGCCAGGCTGAATCGCAGACGGCCGGGCGAGCGTTCACCCATGGGCGAGGTCCCGCGTGTCGCCGCGCCCACCGTGGGCCTCGATGAAAGTGACGATGGCGGCGGCGACGTCGACGCCGGTGGCACCCTCGATCCCTTCGAGCCCCGGCGAGGCGTTGACCTCCATCACCAACGGCCCGCGACCGGAGCGC
>DASYUP010000298.1:0-3715 GCA_036001185.1 Thermoanaerobaculia bacterium | reverse complement strand
GTCGATCCAGAAGTCCAACACCAACCTCCTCATGGAAGCGGCGCGGCGGATCGACGAGTGGCAGGTGCTCTCCAAGCGCATACCCTCCACCCGGCTGGTGCCGGTGTTCACCCAGAAGAGCTCCAACACATCGGTGTCGTTCACTCCCCAGGAGTGGGCGCTGATCTGCAAGATCGACGAGCGCCGCTCGATCGAGGAGATCGCCGTCGGCCTCGGCATGAGCCCGTTCGAGACCTGCAAGATCCTCTACGGTCTCATCACCTCGGGGTTGGTGGAGCTCAAGGAAGATCTCGCCAAGCTGCACACCGACAAGCTGCAGCACATGGGCACTACCGAGCTCACGACGCTCGCCGACCGCATCCACCAGCAGGCCCGCCAGCTGCTGTCGAATCACGACAAGGCCCACGAGCTGGACAACGTCTATCGCCTTTCGCGCGCCGAGTTCGAGGCCGGTCGCGGCGTCGACGCCATCCTCGACCTGATCCGCGCCGAGGAGAAGACCATCTCCTCCGCCCTCGGTCCCAACCAGGCCAAAGGCTTCCTCACCCGCGTCCAGCAGTTCCTCGCCGTCGGCTGAGCCGGGCTCGGGCCTCAGACGTCTTCGCGCCGCAGCGAGACGACGGCGCCCACCAGACCGGCGGTCGCCCCCAGGGCCACCAGCAGCACCTGGTCGCGCGCCGGCAGGAAGGCGCCGGCGAGCGCGCCGGCGAGCCAGGTGCGCGGCGCGTGGGGCATCAGCACCACGTAACCGAAGTAGAGGGTGGCCAGCGCCATGCCGCCGCCCAGCACCCCCTGCAGCAGACCCTCGACGTAGAACGGGCCACGAATGAACAGCTCGGTCGCTCCCACCAGGCGCATGATGCCGATCTCGTCGCGATAGAGGTAGGCCGTCAGGCGGATGACGCTGGCGATGGTGAAGGTGGCGGCGACCAGCAGCACGGCGACCAGCGCCAGCCCGAGGGCGCCGACCACCTGCAGGGCCGACTGCAGCTGCCGCACCCAGTCGCGGTCGTCGTCCACCATCCCCACCGCGGGCTGGGCGCGCACGCGCTGCAACCAGGTATCGAAGGCGGCGCCATCGACCCGCCCGGGATCGAAGGCGACCTCCAGCGATGCGGGTAGCGGCTCCTCTCCCCACCCGTGCACGAGGTCGGCGACGCTGGGGAAGTAGCGCTCGAAGCGCCGCCGCGCCTCGGCGGCGCTCACCGGCTCCACGCCGGTCACCCAGGCCGGTTGCCGCAGCAGGGCGGCGAGCTCGCCCTCGGCGCGCGCCGGCATGCCGGCGCGCAGGTAGACGATCACCTTCGCCTGGTTGCGCCAGTCAGAGACCAGGCGCTCGAGGTTGCTGGTCAGCAGCAGCAGCGCGCCACCGATGAACAGCGACACGCCGATGGTGGACACCGCGATGAGGCTGATCTTCCAGCTGCGCGCCAGGTTGAGCGCCGCCTCGCGGACGAAGTACGAGAGCGCGCGGTGGAGGGCCACCCGCTAGCCGCCGACCGCCTCGGACAGCGCCGGCTCCACGCCGGCGAGCTGGGCTGACGAGTCGGACGAGGCGGTGTCACCGTCGCCCAGCATGCGGCCGGCGCGCAGGGCCAGCACCCGCCGGTTGAGCCGCTCGATGACCCGTGTGTCGTGCGTGGCAACGAGCACGGTGGTGCCGCGTCGGTTGATCTCCAGGAAGAGCTCGAAGATCTCGCGCGCCATCTCGGGATCGAGGTTGCCGGTCGGCTCGTCGGCGACCAGGATCTCCGGCTGGTTGACGAGCGCGCGGGCGATGGCGACACGCTGCTGCTCGCCGCCCGAGAGCTCGAGCGGGAACGCCTTGAGGCGGTGCGCCAGGCCCACCCGGCGCAGCGTCTCATAGGCAAGCCGTTTCTGCCGCTGGCCGTCGAAGCCCAGCACGCGTGGCAGGTAACTGACGTTCTCGAACACCGTCTTGCGGGGGATGAGGCGAAAGTCCTGGAAGACGACGCCCATGGTGCGGCGCAGGAAGGGAACCTTGCGCCGTGGCAGCGAGGCGACGTTGCGGCCGTTGACGAGGATCTGCCCGCTGGTGGGGACCTCCTGCCGGAAGATCAGCCGCAGCAGCGTCGTCTTGCCGGCGCCGCTGGGACCGGTGAGGAAGGCGAACTCACCGCGCTCCACCTGGAAGCTGATGTCGTCGAGCGCCCGGTGGCCGCCGGGGTAGTGCTTGCTGACCCGGTAGAAGTGGATCATCGGCGTTGCCCCGGGCCCGCGACCCGGCTTCGCTGTCGAGGGGCAACGATAGTTTACCCTCCCGCCGCCGCCGCGGCACCGCATGCTAGCGTGCCGGCGATGGAATCGCGCCCCCTAACCGCCGCGCCGGTGGCGACCTCCGTCGTCGCCGGTTACCCACTGTGGAGCGACGCCGCCGGTGCCGTCGAGGTGCGCTTCGTCGGCCGCAGCGCCATCCCCCTCGCTGGCGGCGAGCGCTCGCGCGAGGCGACGCTGCGCGCGGTCGAGGCGGCGGCGCCGCCGGTGGCGGCGCTCCGCCAGGTGCACTCGGCGTCCCTGGTCGAGGCCGAGACGGCGGGCTTCCATGGCCGCGGCGACGCCCTGTGGACGGCGCGCGACGGCCTGGCCTTGTCGGTGATCACCGCCGACTGCGTGCCGGTGCTGCTCGCCGCCGGCACCGAGCTTCTGGCAGTGCACGCCGGCTGGCGCGGCATCGTCGCCGGGGTGGTGCCGGCGGCGCTGGCACGGCTCTCCGCGGCCGGCACCGCCGCCGGCGTGACGGCCTGGATCGGCCCGGCGATCGGCCCCTGCTGCTACGAGGTGGGCGAGGAGGTGGCGGCGCAGGTCTCCGCCGCCGCCGGTGTCGACGTCGCCACCCCCGGCCCGCGTGGCAAGCCGCACCTCGACCTGAAACGCGCGGTCGAGGCACAGCTACGGCGGGGCGGAGTGCCCGACGTGCGGCTGCTGGGCCCCTGCACGCGCTGCACCGGCGAGCTGCTGTGGAGCTACCGGCGCGAGGGCGAGAAGGCAGGGCGCAACATCGCCTTCATCTGGCGCCGCGCCGACCTCTAGTCGCGACGATCCTGGTCGCGACGATCCCTGGTCGCGACGATCTTGGTCGCGACGCCGGCCGCCGGCTCTACTGCAGGTACGCCTCGACGTGCGCGTTGGCGTACTTCCAGCCGTACGAGGGGACCTCGGTGGGGTTCCCGGCGACGGGCGGGAAGCCCATGTCGACGATGAGCTTCTGCCCCGCTTTGAAGGCGTACGAATTGACGTTCGGCGGGCTGCTGACGGTGAGCACGTCGCCGGTGGCCTGGTCGGTGATGGTCACCGTGTACTTGTGGGCCGCCATGTCGTAGTCGTTGACGACATGGTAGGTGTGTCCGACGATCGCCTTGAACGGTTTGATCGCCTTGATCTTCTGCGGGTGCTTGAGGCCGACGCCGTGGCGCACGAAGGCCTGGTCCTTGCCGGGGCCGAGAAGATAGAGCATGCCCGGCATGTCGACGTTCTTGCTGATGACGAACCAGTAGACGAGGTGCTTGCCGCTCGGATGTGGCGCGTACCAGTCGGCAACGGTGAGGTCGAGCGTCAGCACCAGCCGCTTGGCGACTCCCGTAGGAGCGGGAAAAGCCACGCGCCCCACCGCCTTGCCGGGCGGCGGTTCGGGAATGTGGTCGACGCCGGGGGCGTCGAAGCAGACGCCGCTCTCCGGGCAGGGAGCGGCGCCGTC
>DASYUP010000297.1:0-1522 GCA_036001185.1 Thermoanaerobaculia bacterium | reverse complement strand
GGGTTGGCGGGATCCGGGTTGGGGAAGCGGGCGGGAGTGAAGCGCTCGCTCTCGTACTCGGCGGGCGAGAGGTGTACGAAGCGCCGCACGAAGTCGTAGCCGAGCTGCTGCGCCGGCGGCACCAGCGGGTCGACGGTCGCCAGCAGCTCGGGAGGATACGTCTTCTTTTCGTTGGCGCCCTGGCGCGCGGTGGCGCCAAAGCCGTGGTAGCCGAGCCCGTCGGAGACCATCGTCCCCTTGCCGACCGTCTCGGCGGGGTAGGTCGCCCACCAGCCGATGACGGCGGGCCGGCGGCGGTGATCGGCCAGCAGGTTCCAGATCGCCCGGGCGTTGCGGTTGTAGCTGCGCACCGGCACCCGCGTGCCGTCGGGCTGGTCCACCATGAACCAGGTGATGCCGTGCTTGGCCGCCGTCTTGCCGGTGGCGATGCTGGTCCAGATCACCGGCGAGAGCGGCACGTCGGCGAGCGTCTCGATCGGCCCCCAGGCGCCACGGTCACGCAACCGCGACAAGTTGGGCATGCGCCCGCGCGCGGCCAGGTCATCGATGACCTTCCAGTCCGCACCATCGATGCCGATGACGACGGCCCGGGTGCCGAGGTCGCGCGGGCCGTCGCCGCGCCGACAGGCGATGACGCCGGCCAGCAGCGAGAGTGCGAGCGCGCAGCCCGCGCGCATGATTCGACCCATCGAACTCCTCAGCGCCGCGGCGGCGCCGACGACCCCTCGCGCGCTCGCGCGGCAGCAGTCGGCGCGGCACAGCCGTCGTCCCACCGTCGCTCGGCCGCCTCGACCCGCCGCTCCAGCCGCTGCAGCTCGTTGAGCAGCAGCGGCACGAGCAGGTGGTACTTGACGGTCTCGGGCTTCCCCCGCGCGTCGTAGACCACCAGCTCGGGGAAAACCTCCTCCACCTCCTCGGCGATCAGGCCGAACTGCGGCGTGGTGTCGCCGCGCGCCGCCTGCTCCTTGTAGCGGAAGCTCACCGGACGCAGGCCGAGGAGGCGCTCGCTCGTGGCGCCAAGGGCGGCGATGTCCTGCTTCACCTCCCGCGATGACGAGGTCGTCCCGAGCTGCCCGGCCGTATCAATGAGCACCGGGATGGCGTTGGCATTGACCGTGGTGACACCGCGGATGCCGGCGACGAAAGCTTTCGTGTGTGTTGCCGCGGTGCCGATCCGGATGGTGTTCGATTCCGCAGCTACGCCTTGATTAGCGATGCAGATATTGTTGTCGCCGATCGTCAGGTTGTAGCCCGCGGCGTAGCCGAGCGCCACGTTGCCCGAGCCCGTGGTGTTGTTCGCCAGCGCGGTGTAGCCGATGGCCGTGTTGCTGAAGCCGGTGGTGCTGCTCGTCAGCGCGAAGGTGCCGTTGGCCGTGTTGTGGTCGCCGGCGGTGTTGTTCTTCAGCGCATAGGTGCCGTTGGCGGTGTTGTTGTCGCCGGTGGTGTTGTCCTGCAGCGCCTGGGCACCGTTGGCCGAGTTGCCAAAGCCGGTGGTGTTGCTCTCCAGCGCTTGGTGGCCAAG
>DASYUP010000296.1:0-3531 GCA_036001185.1 Thermoanaerobaculia bacterium | reverse complement strand
GTGGAAGCGGCAGCGATCGCCGCCGCCGTCGGCCGCCACCCACTGGTCAACTCGACCAAGTCACTGCTCGGCCACACCCTGGGCGCCAGCGGCGCCCTCGAAGCGATCGTCACCATCTTCAGCCTGCGCGACCAGGTCGTGCACCCCAGCCGCAACCTCGAGCAGCCGATCGCCGACCTCAGCTTCCCGCGCGCGGCCACCCGCGCCGAGATGAGCCACGCCATCTCGCAATCGTTCGCCTTCGGCGGCCACGACGCGGTGCTCGCCTTCTCGCGCGCGGACTAGGGCTACCGCTACTCCGGCGGCACGCAGGGCACCTGCTTCTCGGCCGCCTGGCGGAGCGTCACCCGGCAGACCAGCGCCTCGGTCGCCGTCAGCTCGACGAACGGCGGCTCGAGATCGACGCTGCAGGTAGGTGGCGGCCCAGCGACCACCATCGCGAAGTCATCGCTGTCGGTGATGACGCTGATGAACGAGTCATCGATGAGGCAGAGCTGCACCCCCGCCGTGCCGTTGACGATGTCGCCGAAGACCGGCAGCAGGCCGCCGCAGGGGCAGGTGACGTCGCAGGGCAGCGGACGGCCGGTCTTCTTCTCGAAGTTCTTCTTCACCGCCGCGCAGGCGCCGTCGGAAGCGTGGTGATTCGGGCTGTCGCAGTCCATCGCCTCGCAGTAGGCGTTGCAGAGGCCGAAGGCCGCTCCCTTCTCGTTGTCGCAGACGGTCTCCACGGAAGGCGGCTTGCCGTCGGGCGTCTTGGCCCGGGCGCCGGCAGCAGCCCCCAGCATACCCACGAACACGAAGACGAGGATCTTTCGCACGCTGGCCTCCCTTCGCCGCCTGGCCTCACCCTGGGTTGTATGGGAGCGACTGCGAACCGGATCGGACTGGTGTGAAACGTATCACAACGCGGGGATGGCCGTCCCGCCCGGCTCTTCGCTCGGACCACGATCTAGCAATTCGCTGCGCTGGCCCTGCTGGCCATCCACCCCTGGATCTGGCTCCGTAGTTACGCCACCGGGGGCGCCGCGACCAGTGCCCTACAATGACGGCCACCCCGATGCGTCCACTCAGATGATCGGTACCAGCCTGGCGGGGCGCTACACCGTCGTCAGCGAGCTCGGTCGAGGCGGGATGGGGGTCGTCTACCGCGCCCGCGACGCCGTGCTGTCGCGCGACGTCGCCGTCAAGCTGGTGCCGCCGCAGCTGGTGGGTCCGGCCACTCGCGAGCGCTTCCAGCGCGAGGCCCAGCTGGTCGCCCGCCTCGACCACCCGGCGATCATCGCCATCCACGACTTCGGCGACCACGAGGGCTCGCTCTTCCTGGTCATGCCGGTGGTCGAGGGCCGCTCGCTGCGCGACCTGCTGGCCCACGGCCCACGGCCCACCGCCGAGGTGCTCGAGCTCGGCATCCAGATCGCCGAGGCGCTCGAATACAGCCACTCGCGCGGCGTCGTCCACCGCGACATCAAGCCCGAAAACGTCATGCTCACCGGTGGCGAGGGCGGGTTGCGGGTGCGGGTGATGGACTTCGGCCTGGCGCTCACCGCCGCCAGCGACCGGCTCACCCAGACCGGGGGCCTCATCGGCACCCCCGCCTACCTCTCGCCCGAGCAGCTCGCCAACTCCGAGGTCGACGGCCGCGCCGACGTCTACGCCCTCGGCGTCGTGCTCTATGAGTGCCTCAGCGGCGAGGTGCCCTTCTCCGGCAGCCCCTACTCGCTGCTCTACCGCATCGCCCACGAGCCGCCGATGTCCTTTTCCGACCGCGGTCTGCCGGTGCCGCCGGCGCTCGAGGGGCTGGTGCTCGCCAGCCTCGCCAAGCGGCGCGAGGAGCGCCCGTCGCGCGCCGCCGAGGTCGCCGAGACCCTGCGCCAGATCCGCGCCGGGACCTGGGGCGGCGGCGGCGGCCGCCCGCTCGAGCTCGCTCCCACCCTCGCCTTCGCGGCGCCACGTCCCGCCGGGCCGCCGCTGTTCGGACGCGGCCGCGAGCTAGCCGAGCTGCAGCGCCACCTGGTCGCCATGACCGCCGGCGAGTGCCACTTCGTCGCCATCGGCGGCGACGCCGGGATGGGCAAGAGCCGGCTGCTGGAGGAGCTCGACCGCTTGGCTCGCGCCCGCGAGCTGCGCGTGCTGCACGGCCGCTTCGCCGAGCACGACCGCGCCTTTCCCTTCCACGGCTTCATCGAGGTCGTCCGCCACCACTTCCGCAGCCACGAGGCGACGAGCCGCGACGAAGGCGGCGGCGCCGACTTCCGCGATCTCGCCAGCGACCTCGTGGCTTTCTTCCCGGTGCTCTCCGAGATCCCCGCCCTGCGCGCCTCGGCCAGCGGGTCGGCCACCGCCGGCAGCGGCTCGGGCCGTGCCGCCGACGACCGCACCTACCTCTTCGAGCTGCTCGCCAAGACGGTGGCGCGGTGCGCCGGCGGCAGCCCGCTGGTGGTGCTGCTCGAGCACCTCCACGACGCCGACGTCTCGGTGGAGGCGCTGCGCTACCTGCTGCTGCGTCTCGCCGGCACGCCGCTGCTGGTGGTTGCCACCTACCGCACCACCGAGCTCGACCGCCGCCATCCGCTACGGGCCCTGCTCGCCGACCTACAGAACGAGCCGCGCTGCGCCCACCTGCAGCTCGCGACGCTCGGCGCCACCGAGAGCGAGCACCTGGCCCAAGCGGTGCTGGGCGGCACCGCCCTCGAGCCACGCCTCGCCCGCCGCCTGCACGAGGCGAGCGAGGGCAACCCGCTCTTCCTGCTCGAGCTGTTGCGCTCGCTCGTCGAGTCGGGCGGCATGGCGCGCGATGCCTCCGGCAGCTGGCACCTCTCGGGAGGCGGCGCCCTCACCTCCTCGTCCCTGCCCGCCACCGTGCAGCAGGCGGTGGAGCGGCGCCTGGCACGCCTGCCCGAGGAGCAGCGCGAGCTGCTCACCCTCGCCGCGGTGCTGGGCCGCAGCTTCGACCTGCGCGACCTCGAGGCACTGGTCGAGGAGCGCAGCACTCTGGAGACCCAGCTCGACCGCCTGCTCGCCGAGGGACTGCTCGAGGAGGACCGCAGCTCGCGCGCCGACCGCTTCTCGTTCGTCTCGGGAGTGGTGCGCGAGGTGCTGTACGCCGCCATCCCCCGCCGCCGCCGGCGCTCCTTGCACCGTCGCGTCGCCGAGCACCTCGAGCGGCGCTGGGCGGGACGTCTCGAGCGGGTGGTGCCGCAGCTCTTCTTTCACTGCGAGCAGGGGGACCTGGCGGAGAAATGCGTCGAGCACGGGCTCGCCGCGGCCCGCTTCCAGCTCGACACCTTCAGCCCCGAGGACGCCACCCGCACGCTGCGCACGGTGCTCGAGTTCCTGCGCGACGAGGGGTTCGAGGGCGCCGCCGGGGTGGAGACGGAGGCCCGCCGGCTGCTGGCCGCCGCGCACCGCCAGGCGGGCGACGTGGCGGCAGCCCTGGGTGAGCTCGAATTGGCGCTCGCCAAGCTCGCCGCCGCCGGCGACCCCGACCCGGGCCGCCGGCTGGAGCTCAGCGCGCTCGCCGCCGAGACCGCC
>DASYUP010000295.1:0-2111 GCA_036001185.1 Thermoanaerobaculia bacterium | reverse complement strand
GCGCGCCGCCGACGTCGGCTTCCACTCGAGCTGGGAGGAGATCGAGGCCGTCGCCGCGGCGGCGGGATGCGCCCGCGGGGGAGCCGCCGGGAGCGCCCCGCGGTGCCTGGTGATCACCGATCCGCAGCTCGACGGGCTGCCGCCGGCAGCGGTGCGCAAGCTCGCCACCCTCTTCGTCGCCGACGCCGACGAGATCGCCTTCTTCGGCGACACGCTCGGCCCGGCGGCGGCGACCTTCCAGCCCGGCGTCGACCCGCGCGGCAAGCTGCTCGCCTTTGCCGACACCCTGGTGCTGCCGGTGCTCGAGGTGCGTGGCCTGGCCCAGGTGGGCGGCGCGCTCGATCTGGTGGGGCCGCCGGCCCAGCCGGTCGCCGAGGGCGGGCTGCTGCGGCTGTTCGGCCACAGCGGCTCCGACCAGCCGCTGGCCCTGCGTCTGGCCATCGACGGCCACGAGTTGCCGTCGACGGTGCCGCTGCAGAAGCTGGCGGTCGACGACGAGGGGGGTCGAGCGCTGCGGCGGGGCTACTACGCGGCGCTGCTGGGCGACTGGATGGAGGAGTACCGCAAGAACGCCGACCCCGAGCTGCGGCAGCGCATCGTCGACACCAGCCTGCGCGAGGCCATCCCCACCGACCTCACCGGCCTGCAGGTGAGCGACGGCGCAACGGGAGCGATGGCGGCCGGCGCCACGCCGGCGCCGCTGCTGCGCCGCCTCGGCGCGCTGCTGCTGCTGCTCGGCGCCGTCGCCTGGGCGCTGGCGAGGCGTCCCTCGTGAGCCGTCTGCGGGCCCTCGCCCTGCTGCTGCTGGCGGCGGGATCGGCGCAGCTTGGCGCCGGCTGGTACCTGCCAGCCAAGGCCGTCGCCGCCCAGGGGCTGCTGCGGCTCGCCTGGGAGCGCACGCGCGTCACGGGCGAGCCGGCGCGGCCCTGGCCGTGGGCGCGCCACTGGCCGGTGGCGCGACTCTCGGTGGCGCTGCACGACCCGCCGCAGCAGGTCGACGAGATCGTCCTCGCCGGGGCCGTCGGCGCTTCCCTCGCCTTCGGGCCCGGTCACCTCGACGGCACGCCGTTGCCCGGCGAGCCCGGCAACGCGGTGCTCGCCGGCCACCGCGACACCAGCTTCGCCTTCCTCGCCCGGTTGCGTCGTGGCGACGCGCTGCTGGTGGAGACGCCGCGTGGTGAGCGTCGTCGCTACGTGGTCGCCGAGACCCGCATCGTCGGCAAGGACGACCGGGGGATGCTGGCGCCGACGCCGGTGCCGGCGCTGACGCTGATCACCTGCTACCCGTTCGACGCGGTGTGGCCGGGGACACCGCTGCGCTACGTGGTGCGGGCGGTGGCGTCGCCAGTAGTCGGCACGACTGGCCGTCGCCGCCGCCGTGTGGCAGGCTCGCGGCCATGCCGCGGTCCGACGTCCAGCGTCTGCTCGCCTGCGCCCGCGGCGACGAGCCCGCCGACCTGCTGCTCTCGGGCGGGCGCGTGCTCGACGTCTTCACCGGCGAGCTGATTCCCACCTCGGTGGCGATCTGCGACGGTCGCATCGCCGGCCTCGGCGAATACCGGGCGCGCGAGGTGGAGGAGCTGCGCGGCGCCATCGTGCTGCCCGGCCTCATCGATGCGCACGTGCACGTCGAGAGCAGCATGGTGCCGCCGGCCGAGATGGCGCGCGCCATCGTGCCGCGCGGCACCACCACGATCGTCGCCGATCCGCACGAGATCGCCAACGTGCTGGGTCTCGGAGGCGTGCGCTGGATGCTCGACGATGCCGCCGGCGCGCCGCTGGAGATGGTGGTGATGGCCCCCTCCTGCGTGCCAGCGACGCCGCTGGCGACGAGCGGGGCGAGCCTGGGGGCCGCAGAGCTCGCCGTCCTCGCGTGCGACCCGCGGGTGCGCGGCCTCGCCGAGGTGATGAGCTTTCCGGCAGTGATCGCCGGCGAGGCCGAGGTGCTGGCGAAGATCGCCGTCTTCGCCGGCCGCCCCATCGACGGCCACGCGCCGGGTTTGAGCGGCGCCGGGCTCGCCGCCTACGTGGCCGCCGGGCCGCGCTCCGACCACGAGTGCACCACCGTCGCCGAGGGGCGCGAGAAGCTGCGGCAGGGGCTGGTGGTCTTC
>DASYUP010000294.1:0-2086 GCA_036001185.1 Thermoanaerobaculia bacterium | reverse complement strand
GCGCGCCGCCGGCGACGACTGTCACGCGGGTGCCGATGGCATCGCGGTTGCCGCGCGTCCCTTCCAGCCGCAGCCCCAGCCAGTGGCCGCCGCCGGTACTGCGATTGAGATAGAGCAGCGTCTCCTGGTTGGCGTTGGTCTGCACCAGGTCGAGACGGCCATCGCCATCGAGGTCGGCGACGCCAATGCCGCGCCCGTCCCGATCGTTGTCGACGCCGGCGGCGGCGGCCACCTCCTCGAAGGTCTGGTCACCGCGGTTGCGGAAGAGCTTCTTGCGCTGGTGGCCGCTCCAGCTCTTGTCGCCGATCGGCGGGTAGCTCGCCACGTCGGTGAAGTCGACGCCCGGTCGGACGATCATCTCCACCAGCTCGGGGATGTAGTCGCCGGGACCGGCCGAGCGCAGGCCGTCGGCGACGAAGAGGTCGGGCCAGCCGTCGTCGTCGAGGTCGGCCCACTTGGCCGCCCAGCCCCACAGCGTGTTGCAGGTGCCGGTCTCGCGCGCCACGTCGGTGAAGGTCGCGTGCCCGGCGCCGTCTGGGCCGTCGTTGCGCCAGAGCATGTTGCACTCTTTCATGTACTCGTCGGTGATGTTGGTGACGTAGACGTCGAGCCAGCCGTCGCGGTCGAAGTCGGCGACGTCGACGTTCATGCCCTTCCTGGTGTCGGTGCCGATCGCCTTGTCGCTGCCGTCGGCGAAGGTGCCGTCGCGGCGGTTCCAGAACAGCCGGTCGGTGCCGTAGTCATCGGCCAGGTAGAGATCCTGCCAGCCGTCGTTGTCGAGGTCGGCGTGGCCGACGTCGAGGGTCCAGCCGCGGTGGCCGGCGAGGCCGGCGTCGCGGGTGGCGTCGCGGAAAGTCACCCAGGGGGAACGGTTGTCACCGCCAGGTGGCGCCGCACCGCCGCCCCCGGTCCCCTTGCTGTGCCCGATCCCCTCGCTGTGCCACAGCGTGACGCCGCCGCCGTTGCTCGCCTGGTCGAGGTTGTCGGGCAGCACGTGGCGGTTGCTGGGCTCGAGCAGGTCGAGGGGGGCGAAATAGTTGCCGAACAGCAGGTCGAGGCGGCCGTCGTTGTCGTAGTCGAAGGCGACGACGGCGATGGTGTTGGCGAAGGTGGTGAGACCCGAGCCGGCGGTCGCATCGCGAAAGGTGCCGTCGCCGACGTTGCGGTAGAGCAGTGGCGTGCCGAAGCGCGCCACCAGCAGGTCCTCGTGGCCGTCGTTGTCGGCGTCGAACCAGAGCGCATCGCTCGCCACGTCGTGGGCGTCGTTGCCGCCGCCGATCCCGGCGGCGGCGGTGACGTCGCGGAAGCGCGGCACGCCGTCGGGGGCGGGGCCGTCGTTGTGCAGCAGGTGGTTGGGCTGGCCGAGAGCGGAGTCGGTGAGGAAGAGATCCTCGCGGCCGTCGCCGTCGTAGTCGCCCACCGCCACCGCGGCGCCGCCGGCGGTGAACATCTCGATCACTTGCGCATAGGGCCCGGCGAAGCGGCGGGTGTGGTGGGTGAAGCGCACGCCGGCGGCGGCCCCGACCTCGACGAAATGGAGGCCGGTACGCGGCGCCGGCGGTGGCGCGGCGGCCACCAGCAGGAGCGCTGCGACCACCGACAACTGCGTTGCCAACCGTCGTCGTGCCGGTCCCCTCACCGCTCCTCCCACAACGCCGACAGATCCGTATCCACCCGCCGGTTGGGGTCGAGCTCTTCCTCGATGAGCGTGCGCAGCTCCTCGCCCTCCTTGCCGAGCCGCGCCAGCAGCCGCGCATTGGCGGGAAACTCCGCCAACGCCTGCTGCCAGGTCTTGCGGGCCTCTTCGGGGCGATCGAGCTTCCAGTAGGCGTCGCCGAGGGCGATCCAGGCACGCACCTGGTACGGGCGCTTCCCCTCGCGCTGGCCCAACGCCACGGCGCGTTCGAGGTCGGCCACCGCCAGCGGCGTGCGACCGAAGACCCGCGGCCAGTAAAGGTAGCTGTTGCCCCGCGTGAAGAGAGCGAGCCACGAGGGCTCGAGGTCGACCGCCTTGCCGAACTCGGTGACCGCGTGGTTGGCGAGGATCACCTGCGTCACCGCGCCGGCCGTGGGGATCTTGTCGACG
>DASYUP010000293.1:0-3189 GCA_036001185.1 Thermoanaerobaculia bacterium | reverse complement strand
GGCGGGAAGCTCGACGAGCAGGCTCTGCTCGCGGGCGAGGATCACCGCCTCGGCGAGGATGCGGCCCTGGACCGAGGTGACGAAACCGTAGACGCTGGCTCCCGCCTGCAGCCCCTGTACGTCGCAGGAGACATAGCCATGCAGGAAGCGACGGCGGTCGGCGCCGCGCAGCTCGAGCAGGTCGACCCAAGAGCGGTCGGCGAAGGCGCGCCCCTCGACCAGCGCCCGGTACTCGCGCCCGACGTCGCCGTAGGCGCGGGGCATCGCGCGACCGGCCTCCTCGATCCACTCGGCGCCGAGGTCGGCGTGCACCTGCGCCAGGGGGTGCGGGGCCGGCGAGGGAGAGGCGAGCGGCTGCATGCGGCTGAGTCTAAACCCTGGCGCGCGGCCCGCCCGTATACTGCGCGCCGTGCCGCCCATCCCCTTCGCGCTCGCCGGCCCGCGCCCGCTGGTCGGACAGCTCGATCTGCCGGAGGCCCCGGCACCGGCGCCGGTGGTGGTGATGTGCTCCGGCTTCAAGGGTTTCGCCGACTGGGCGTTCTTCCCGCCGCTCGCGGCCCTGCTCGCCGAACGCGGCCTCGCCGCCGTGCGATTCAACTTCGGCGGCAGCGGCATGCGGCTGGGCGAGGACCGGGTGAGCAACCTCGAGGCCTTTCGCCGGCAGACCATCAGCGGCGAGGTGGCCGACCTGCAGGTGCTGCTCGCCGCGTTGCCCGAGCTCGCGCCCGGGCGGCTCGACAGCGGCCGCCTGGCTCTCTTCGGCCACAGCCGCGGCGGCGCCGTGGCGCTGCTGGTCGCCGCCTCGCCGGCTCAGCGCGAGCGCCTGCGGGCCCTCGTCACCTGGTCCGCGGTGTCGCACTTCGACCGCATGAGCGACCACGAGGTGGCACGCTGGCGCACGACCGGCACCTGGCGGGTGGTCAACGCGCGCACCGGCCAGGAGCTGCCGGTCGGGCTCGACCTGCTGCACGACGTCGAGCGCCACGGCGGGGAGCTCGACCCGCGCGCCGCCGCCGCGCGCCGCCGAGCTCCCTGGCTGCTGGTCCACGGCGAACGCGACGAGACCGTGCCGCTCGCCGAGGGCGAGGAGCTGGCGGCGGCGGCCGTGCCGCCCGCCGAGCTGCTGCGGGTCGCCGGCGCCGATCACGCGTTCGGCACCCGCCACCCGTTCGCCGGCCCCAACCCGGCCCTCATCACGGCGATGAACGCCACGCAGACGTGGCTGCTGCGCCACCTTCGCGCGCAATGAGGGGAGCGACCCTCGCCGGCGAGCTACCCGCCGACGCTCTCGAGATCGAGGCCGCGCACCGCGAACACCTCAAAGCCGCCCTCCACCGGCCGCAGGTAGACCTCGAGCTGCCGCAGCTCGGCGGTCTCGGGATCGAGCGGCCGCGGCACGGCCAGGCTCGGCCGCGCGCGGTAGCAGCCGGGAGGGTGGGCCACCGGCTCGGGCTCGCTCTGGCTCAATGCGCCGCGCAGGTCGTCGGCGTCGATCAGCGCCAGCCGGAGCTGCTCCTGGACCTTCTCCGCGAAGTGAATGGTGTCGGCGCGCATGCGGCAGGGAGCCGGGTCGCGGGGATTCTACATCGCCGCCGCGATGCCCGGGCGAGACCGCAGCCTCGCCGCCGCCGGCTGGTCGCCTAAATGCGCGAGTTGCTACCACTCCCATTCGCCATGCTGGGGCTGCAGCTGCTCCTGCTGCTGCTCGCCCGTCTGCTCGGGCGGCCACTGTCGCGCGGCGCCCTGCTCGCCGGCTGGCTGCTGCCGCTGCTGCTGCTCGCCCCCTGGCTGCCCGCGCGCCGCCTGCTGGTTCCCTGCAACGTGCTGGCAGAAGCCACCCCTGGCCTCGAGGGGTGGAAGCTGCCGACCCGTCACAGCCCGCTCAACGACACGGTCTACCAGCTCCTGCCATGGGAGCTCGAGGTGCGCCACGCGCTGGCCGCCCGGCGGCTGCCGCTGTGGTCCGACCGCCTCGACGGTGGCAGCTCACCGTGGGCGAACCCGCAGGCGCAAGTGCTGTCGCCGGTCGCCATGCTGGCGCGGGTGGTCCCCATCCAGCAACACCTGCTCGCCTGCCTCGCCCTCAAGTTGCTGCTGGCGCTGCAGGGAGCCTGGCTGCTGGGACGGCGGCTGGGCGCCCGCGACGGCCCGGCGCTCGTCGGCGGCGCCGCCTTCGCCCTCGGCGGCGGCATCCTCGCCTGGTCGCTCTTCCCCTTGAGCACCGCGGCAGCCTGGGCGCCGTGGGTCGTCGCCGGCGTCGTCACGCTCGCCCGCCGGCCGCGCGCCGCGCCGCTCGTCGCCGCCGCCCTCGCCACTGCGGCGCTGCTGCTCGCCGGCCACCCGGAGACGGCGGTGGCGGCGGTGGCGCTCGCCGCCGGGCTCGGCTTCGCGCTGCGCGCCCGGCGCGTGCCGCGCCGCCGCTTCCTCGCCTTCGCGCTCACCGCCGGGCTGCTCGGCGCAGCGCTGGCGACGCCGGTGCTGCTCCCCTTCCTCGCCGCCGCCCAGCGCAGCCTGCGCGCCGGAGAACGCCTCGCCGCCGGCGCTGCCTCGCCGGTGTCGCCGGCGGGGCGCGAGACGTTCGCCGGCGCCGGCTGGCTCTTCTTCCTCGGCCCCTTCTCGCCGACCATCTACGGTGAGCCCTATGGAGCCGTCTTTGGCGGCCCCTGGGGCTGGCCGGTGG
Source organism: Thermoanaerobaculia bacterium (assembly GCA_036001185.1). Classification (GTDB taxonomy): domain Bacteria; phylum Acidobacteriota; class Thermoanaerobaculia; order Multivoradales; family JAIOJS01; genus DASYQD01. The sequence continues at coordinate 509 of DASYUP010000293.1, read as the reverse complement.
CGCTCGCCGCGTACAGCGGCATGGTCACGGTCGCCGGCGCCGCCGCCGCCCTCGCGAGGCGAAGGCGGCGGCGGGCCGCAGCCCTGCTGCTCGCCTGGGCGACCACCCTGCTGGTGGCCAGCCGTTTCGCTCCCCTAGAAGCGCTGCTGCAGCGGGCCCCGGCCCTGCGCCTTCCCGAAGTGACCCGCTTCGTGCCCGTCGGCACGCTGGCGCTGGCCGTGGCCGCGGCTCTCGGCTGGGAGCAGCTCCGCCGGCGACGCGGGCGCGCCGCGCTGGTGGCGGCGAGCCTGCCGCTGGCGGCCGGCGTCGCGCTCACCCCTGCGGCTCCGGTCGCCGGCCTCGCCATCCTCACTCTGCTCGCCGCCGCGCTGCTGCGCTGGCGCCCGCGCGCCGCATGGGCCGTTCTCGCGGCGGCCCTGCTGCTCGACCTCGTCCCCTGGGGGCGCGCGCAGCTTCCTGCCGACGACCCCGGCGCCTTCTACCGGCGCACCCCCTTCATCGCCGCCCTC
>DASYUP010000292.1:0-7633 GCA_036001185.1 Thermoanaerobaculia bacterium | reverse complement strand
GTCGTCGACGATCAGCCCGGTGGGCCCGAAGTCGAGCGTGCGCTGCCAGCTCGAGACGAGCCCCGAGGCGGCGTAGGCGGGCGCCAGGTTCGCCGCCACGTGGAGGCCCCCACTGTTGGGCGTCACCGTCATCGCCGAGGTGCTCTCCGACTGCGGGATGGTCGTCGTGCCGTTGACGAAGCGCAGCGTGTTGTGGATCGCCGTTCCCTGCTCGATGCCGCTGTGGGTCCAGATGTTCTCGGTGACCGCCAGCCAGTCGCCCTGGAAGAGATTGAAGGCGCCCTGGTCCTGGTGGGCGTGCGACTCGAGGTAGGGGCCGGCGACGAAGGAAAGCCAGAGGGCGTTGGTCGCCCACGAGGTACGGGCGAAGAGAGCGCCAACGCCGGTGGCGTGGTAGTGGAGCGCCGCCGGCGCCACCTGCGTGGTGCCGGCCGGCAGCAGGTCGTCGCGGAAGTTGAAGCCGTGCTGCATCTGGCCGACGGCGATCTGGTGCAGCCACCAGGCGGCGCGCCCGCTCTGCGGCGCGGCGCCCGCCATCGCCCGCGCCTGCAGCACCAGATTGCGGTGGTAGTCGAAGAGCCAGGGATAGGACTCGCGCGCCAGGTCGCCGATCGGCGCATAGCGGTCGCGCGTCGGCACGGTGGCGTGGATCCAGTAGTCGATGGTGTCGACGAGGTGGCTCGAGTCGTCGGCAAGATTGACGCCGCGGCAGTCGCGCCAGACGCGATAGAGCTCGAAGAGGCGGCCGAGCGAGACGCCGTAGCCGGTGCCCTCGAGGCTGCCGCCGCCGGTAAGGCCCTGGAAGTAGGCCACCAGCGCCGGCAGCTTGTCGGTCTCGAGGAAGGTGACGAGGGCGCTGTCGTTGGCGGCGAAGGCCCAGTACATCGTCGCCTGCAGGAAGCTGTAGTGGTAGTTGTTGCCCGGGTTGTTGGTGGACCAGCCGGACCAGGGCCAGGCGACGCCCCCCCAGCTCGCCTGCGAGGGGTGCCAGATGTTGTAGACCGTCTGGTCGGCGTACGCCTTCCAGCGCTGGCGCTGCGGCGCGGTCAGCAGCGGCGAGCACCAGTCGTAGACGAGGGCGAGGTCGCGGATCATGCCGCCGGCATCGAGGTAGGAGTCGCCGGCCACCTCGGGCCGCTGGTGGGCGGCGATCGCCGCCTCGGCGGCGGTGACCTGATCCTCCACCATCGCGATCGCCAGGTTGGCGTAGTTGGCGTTGCCACTGAGGCGGTAGGCAGTTACCGCGTCGGTGGCGGAGAAGGCGTAGCCCGGCTCGCCGGCCACCGCCTGGTCCACCCAGACGATGAAGCGCGCGTAGGCCGGCGAGTGGGTGTCGACGTAGGAGAGGTTGATGGTGAGCGCGGCGCCCGCCGGCATGGCGCTTCCCATGACGAGGGCTCCGGCAAGGGCGAGGGCGCTCGTGAGATGACGGGTACTGGCCAACGGCGGGATCTCGGTCGGGCGGCCGGTACCCTACCGGCCCGGCGCCGCTCCGGCTGTGTAACGGAACACAGGCGCTCGTTCCTCCCCACACCCATGGAGTCGGGATTGTCCTGGGCTACTGCCGATTTCCGAATCTAGGGGTAACGCCAGCGCCGCTCGGCCGACCCACGGGTGCTGAGCGGAAGCCGCGAGAGGAGAGAGAACCATGAACCGATCCATCAAACGTAGCTTTTTCCGCCACTTCGGCCGCCGGATGGCGACGGGCGTGGCGCTGCTCGTCATCGCCGCTTCGCCCGCCGCATCGGTAGTGGATTCCTGGGTTCGTGTCGCCACCGGTGGGCTCGGCGACGACACCCGCAAAGTGCACGACCTCGTTATCCACGACGGCTACCTGTGGGTGGCGACAGCCGACCTGGCGACCTCCGGCGGCAAGCACCCTCGCCTGTTCCGGGCGCTGCTCCGGGCCGACTCCCGCTGGGAAGAGGTGACCCTTCCATGGCGCGCCGACAGCGACGGCGAGATCAGCGACCTCCAGCCCTTCGGCGGCGATCTCTACGTCGCCTCCACCTTCGGCCAGCTCTGGCGCTACGCGCACGCCGGGGCCTGGACGAGGCTCACTCCCTGGACGGGGAGCACGGCCATCCTGGCGGTCGGCGTCTGGGAGCTGGTCCCCGGCACCCCCACCGTCTGCGCGTTCCGGGCCCCTGCCCAGATCTCCTGCGGGCTGGAGACGCGAACGGCCACGCCGCTGCCGCCGGTGCCGCTCCACAACGCCGCGGGCGTTGCGGCCGCCCAGCTATTGAGTTTTGGCGATCGGCTGTTCCTCTCCGTCACCGGCGGCAGCGCTGGCAGCCGCGCCTGCGAGGTCCACTCGTTCAGCGACCGCTGGACCGCGGTGACCACCGACTGCTTCGGCAACCCCGACCGTCCCTGGGCAGGTGACATGACGGTGTTCGGAGAGCGCCTCTACCTGGGAACGGGCGGTCACACGCGCAACGCGGTGTACGAGGTCACCGACGCCGGGACCTACAGCGAGGTTGCGGGGGCGTTCGCCGGCCTCGACATGAATCGCATCCCCGCTTCCGCGGTGGCCGTCCACCAGCTCTTCATGGGCTCCCACGTTGCCGGCCTGGTGGATACCTACGCCGCGGTCGAGCGCACCGTGGACGGCAGCACCTGGCACCAGTCCAACGAGCCCGGCTTCGGCGTCGACGCCGACGACGTGACGTCGGCGCTCGCCGGCGAGGGGACGCGACTCTACGCCGGGGTGCTCAACGTCGGGGACGGCTTCGAGATCTGGCGGCGCAACTTCCTGCTCTTCGAGACCCTGCGCGAAGATTCGCCGGCCTACCGCGCCCTGCTCTCCGAGGGGTTCCGCCAGCTCCTCTGCCTGCGCGCCGGCGTCACCGGCTGCCCGGCCCGCGTGCAGCTCACCGCGCTCTTCGGGCGGGTGAGGCTGGGCTTCGACACCGCCAACCATCCGGCAGACGACGCCAAGCTCATCCTCGCCCTCCGCAAGCAGCTCGCCACCGCCGACACCGAGCTCACCCGCGCGCTCGCCCTCGCCGATCAGGCCGACAAGGTGGCGCCCCTCGACCGCCACAAGGCGGCGTTGCTGTACAAGGAAGCGGCGCGCCACCTGGAGCTCTCGCTGCGCATCACGCAGACCACCTGGGAGGCGGCGCAAGCTGCGGTTGCCAACAAGGGGTAGTGGGGCCGGCGCGATGGCCTGGGCCGTCACCCGGTCCGCGTCATCCCCTCCAGCGCCCCCAGCAGCGTGCAGAGTTGGTGGCGCCCTTGGCGTCCTCGCTGTGCCGGGCGGCTCGCGGACACTGTTATTCTGCCCACCAACTTCGCCGAGGAGGGCTCATGAGATACCCGGTCGCTGCCGTCTGCAGCGCCGCTCTTTTCCTGCTGCCCAGCGCCGCGGCCTGGGCCGACGAGGGTGAGCGCGCGCGTACCATCTCCTTGAATTCCGTCGTCCTCGATATCGCCGAGGATCCGCCCGCGGCGATCCCCGAGGAGCTGAAGGCCGGGGCGTCGGCGAGCGCGCACCCCGCCCAGGAGGTCGTGCTGGTCAAGTTTCCAGGGCCCGTGACCGCCGCCCAGTATGCGGCCCTCGCGGCCGCCACCAGCCGCATCTACACCTACCTGCCTTACGACACCTACCTGGTCAAGCTGCCAGCCGGGAAGCGCCACGACTCGGCGCAGCTGCGGGCGGCCCTGGGCGCCCGCTGGCTGGGCCCTTACCACCCGGCCTACAAGCTCTCGCGTGCGGTCGCCGCGGTGAGCGTGGATCCCGCTGCGGCCGATGCCGAGAAGGCGAAGACCTACCGGCAGGTGATGGTCGAGGTCTTCCCCGACGCCAACGTGACGGCAGTGGCGAAGCAGATCCGCGACCTCGGTCTGGAGGCCCTGGTCGGCAAAGGGCGCAATCCGTTCTTCTCGCGCCTCCGCCTGCTGCTCTCGCCTGGCGAGATCGTGCGCTTTCGCGAAGACCTGGCGCGGCTTTCCGACGTCTTCTGGATCGACCTCGAGCCCCGCAAAGCCCTGCTCAACGACACCACCATCTGGGTGGGGCAGTCCGGTCTCTCCGGCGGACAGACCACTCCGATCTTCAGCCAGGGCATCTTCGGCCAGGGGCAGACGGTCGCCGTGCTGGACACCGGCATCGACGCCGACATGTGCTACTTCCGCGACCCTGCTCTCGGCCTGCCGGCGACCAACGCGTGCAACGGTGGCACCGCGGTCTCGACCGCGCAGCGCAAAGTGATCGCGGTCGATTTCCTGTGGCAGAACGAGTGCAACGGCGGCATCGCCAACAGCGAGTGGGACACACAGGATCACGGTAGCCACGTGGCCGGCACCGTGGCCGGCGACAACTTCGCCAACCTGTTGACGCACAACCCCGGCGACGGCATGGCTCCCGGCGCCAAGTTGGTGATGCAGGACGCCGGCTTCGCGACCGACAACTGCGGCGACCTGCCCGGCATCGGCTGCCCGGTGGTGGACCTCAACCCGATCTTCCAGCAGGCCTACAGCCAGGGCGCGCGCCTGCACACCAACTCTTGGGGCGACAACGAGAACGCCACGGTGCAGAACAACTACTCGGCGGCCAGCCAGGACGTCGACGAGTTCATGTGGAACCACAAGGACTTCCAGATCTTCTTCGCCGCTGGCAATGCGGGGCCGGGTGCTGGCTCGGTGGGCAGCCCGTCGACCGCCAAGAGCGCGGTGTCGGTGGGGGCCACGCTGCGCGGCACCAGCGCCGAGTCGATGGCGTCGTTCTCCAGCTGCGGTCCGACCGACGACGGGCGGATCAAACCCGAGGTGACGGTGCCAGGCTCCAACATCGTCTCTGCCGACAACGACCTCTCGGTCGCCACCAACAACTGTGGCACCAAGTCGTCGTCCGGTACCAGCATGGCTTCACCCGGCGCGGCCGGCCTCACCGCGCTGATCCGCCAGTACTTCACCGAGGGCTGGTATCCCTCCGGTGCCGCCGTCGGCGCCAACGCCTTCACGCCCTCGGCGGCCCTCCTGAGGGCAACCCTGGTGAACTCGGCGCAGAGCATGACCAACACGACGGCCATTCCCGCCAACTGCCAGGGCTGGGGACGGGTGCTGTTGGAGAACGCCCTCTTCTTTCCCGGCCAGGCGCGCCGGCTGTGGGTGAAGGACGATGCGCCGAGCTTTCCGACCGGCTCCACCAACGCCGACCGCACCTTCACCTTCACCGTCGCCGCCGGGCAGTCTTTCAAGGCGACGCTGGCTTGGACCGACTTCCCCTCGACGCCGGCAGCCAACCCGCACCTCAACAACGACCTCGACCTGATCGTCACCACCCCCGGCGGCACCACCCTCCGCGGCAACGTCTTCTCGGCAGGTCAGTCGGCGAGCGGCGGCAGCGCCGACCGCCGCAACACGCTGGAGCAGGTTCTCCTCACCAACCCGGTGGCCGGCACCTACACCGTGACCGTGCGCTCGTTCACCGTGCCGAACGGGCCGCAGCCTTTCGCCGTGGTGGTGACCGGTGATGCGACCGAGGGGTCGCAGCCGCCGCCGGTGACGGTTTTCTTCGATGCTTTCGAGACCAACTTGGGCTGGACGGTCAACCCCAACGGCACCGACACCGCGTCCACCGGCCGGTGGGAGCGCGGCGACCCAGAAGCGACCAGCTCGAGCGGCACCAAGCAGCTCGGCACCACCGTGTCCGGGGTCAACGACCTGGTGACCGCGCGCCTCGCCGGGAGCAGCGCCGGCGTCAACGACATCGACGGCGGGGTGACCTCGATCCGGTCGCCCGCCATCACCTTGCCCACCAGTGGCACGCTGACCCTGAGTTTCTCGTATTACCTTGCCCACGGCACCAACGCGTCGAGCGCCGACTTCCTGCGCGTGCGAGTGGTCGGCACGACGACGGGGACGGTGCTCGAGGAGCTGGGCGCTGCCGACAACGACAACGCCGTGTGGGCCTCGGGCACGGCCAACATCAGCGCCTTCGCCGGGCAGACCGTACGCATCCTGATCGAGGCGGCCGACGCCGCCGGCGCCAGCCTGGTGGAGGCGGCGGTGGACGACGTGAGGATCACGCAGCAGCCGTAGGCGAGGCCCGCCGGCCGCGCCAACCCAGTGTGTGGGGTCGGACGAGCCGGCCACCGGGCCGGCCACCGACCCTATGCCGTCACCCAGGTCCCGGTCGTCCCCTCCAGCGCCTCCGGCAGCGTGAAGACGTTGGTGATCAGCGTGCGGCTGCCGCCCCCCTCGACGAAGCGGCAGGCGGCCTCCATCTTGGGCCCCATGCTGCCGGCGGGGAAGTGTCCCTCGACGAGGTACTGGCGCGCTTCGGCGACGGTGACGATGTTGAGCGGCCTCGCCTGCGGCGTGCCGTAGCCGACCTGCACGCGCTCGACGCCGGTCAGGATGATCAGCTCGGGGGCGCCGATGGCGAGGGCGATGACGGCGGAGGCGAGGTCCTTGTCGATCACTCCTTCGACGCCCACCAGGTCGCCCGACGCCGTGCGCGCCACCGGGATGCCGCCGCCGCCGCCGCTGATGACGATGGTGCCCGCCTCGAGCAGAGTCATCAGCTCGTGGCGCTCGATGATGCTCTTCGGCTCGGGCGAGGGGACGACCCGGCGCCAGCCGCGGCCCTTGTCCTCCTTCATGATCCAGCCGCGCTCGCGGGTCAGCGTCTCGACCTGCTCGGCCTTGAAGAACGGTCCCACGAACTTGGTGGGGTTGCCGAAAGCGGGGTCGCCGGCGTCGACCTCCACCATCGCCAGCATGCAACAGACGCGGTTGGCGAGGCCGTGTCGTCGCAGCTTGCCGCGCAGCACCCGCTCGATCATGTAGCCGAGCCCCCCCTGCAGGTCGGCGCCCATGACGTCGAGCGGCAGCAGCGGCGCCTCGCCCTTGGCGAGCTCGACGCGGATCATCTGGTTGCCCACCTGCGGCCCGTTGCCGTGGGTGAGCACCACCTCGTAGCCGCGCTCGAGGACGGCGATCACCCCCTCGAGGCTGCGCTCGAGGTTGGCGTAGTCCTGCTCGACCGTGCCTTCCTGCCCGGGCTGGGTGATGGCATTGCCGCCGAGCGCGATGACGGCGCGGCGACCGGTGATGCGCTTGAGCACGGGCCCTCCTGCGGGTGGCGCAGGATTGTAGCGAACGCCCCGCCAGGCCGGTGGCGACTGGAACCGGGGACGAGCTCAGGGCGCGGCGATGACGGCATCGACCAGCGCCGCCTCGGTGGCCGTCCGGGCCTCCGCAGCCGGCGGCGCGCCGAGCGCCCGCAGGGCCTCGCTGGTCACCGGCCCGATGGAGGCAGCGCGGAGCGACGCCCGGCGCGCCGCCCACCGCGGCTCGAAGAGACCGGCGAAGGCACGCGCGGTGCTGGGGCTGGTGAAGGTCACCCAGCCGAGCGGGCCGTCGCCGAAGATCGCCGCGGCGCGGCTGGCGGCGTCGGGCGGCAGCGTCTTGCGGTAGGCGACCACTACGTCGACCTCCATGCCGGCGGCGCGGAGCCCGGCGGCGAGCGTGGGGCGCGCATCGGCGGCCTGCGGCAGCAGGATGCGCTGGCCCGGCCGGTGCCGGAGCCGCGTCACCAGCTCCGCCAGCAGCCCTTCGCCGGTCGACTGCAAGGCCACCAGGTCGGCGGAGACCGCCTGGTCGCCGAGCGCCTCGTCGGTGG
>DASYUP010000291.1:0-3496 GCA_036001185.1 Thermoanaerobaculia bacterium | reverse complement strand
CGATCTCCGAAGGGGATGGCCTCTCCCGTCAGCCGGTCCGGGTAGCCGCTGCCGTCGTAGCGCTCGTGGTGATGGCGGATCATCGGCAGCGCCTGACGGGCGCTGCGCAGCGGCCGGCAGATCTCCTCGCCGAGCACCGGGTGCTCCATCACCGCCGCCAGCTCCTCGTCGGTCAGCCGGCCGGGCTTGTTGAGCAGCGCCTCCGAGACGCCGATCTTGCCAATGTCGTGCAGCAGGCCGGCGACCAGCAGCGTCTCGCACTCCTCATCCGCCAGCCCCAGCCGGCCGCCGAGACGCGAGGCGAGGAAGCCGACCCGCTCCGAGTGCCCGTGGGTGTAAGGGTCCTTGGTCTCCAGCGCCGAGGCGAGCGAGAGGATGACGCTCTGGTACTCCTCGAGGTCCTGGAAGTAGAGCCGCAGCCGCAGCAGCGATTTGACCCGCGCCACCAGCTCCAGCCGGTGCACCGGGTAGGTGAGGAAGTCATCGGCGCCGGCGCGTGCCGACAGCGTGCGGTCGCGCAGCTCGTAGTGGGCGGTGACCAGGATCACCGGCAGGAACTCGGTCTCCGGCCGCTGCTTGATCTGCCGGCAGAGGTCGAAGCCGTTGACGTCGGGGAGCATGATGTCGAGCAGCACGAGATCGGGCCGCTGGGACACCAGCGCGTCGAGCGCCACCGCGCCGCTGCTGGCGGTGATCACCTGGTGCCCGGCCTGGGTGAGCACGTCGAGCAGCACCTCGCGGTTGGCCTCGGTGTCGTCGACCACCAGGATGCGGCCGGTGCGCGCCTCCTCCCGGCCCGGCAGGCGGTCCATCCACTCCCTGACGTCGACCGCCGGCGAGGCCTCGTCCTCCTCCAGCGACAGCACCTCCTCGACCAGCTCGCGATGGAACTCACCGCGCGACGCCGCCTCGCGCAGCAGGGCCGCCGCGTCCTGCCCGTGCCTGCCGCGCACGTGGTCGTAGAGGTTGGCGAGCGCCACCATCTGGGTGGCAAGGTCGAGCTCACCGCCCCCCAGGCGATCGGGGTAGCCACGCCCGTCGAGGCGCTCGTGATGGTGGCGGATGATGGCGCGCACCGTCGAGAAGGAGCGCAGCGGCTTGAGGATCTGTTCGCCGAGCAGCGGATGGCGCTGGTACTCGACCAGCTCGGCGCCGGCGAGGTCGTCGCGGCCCAGGAGCCGTTGGCTGACGCCGATCTTGCCAAGGTCGTGCAGCAGCGCCCCCTGACCCACCATCTCCACCTCGCCGGGGCCCAGCCCCAGCCGCCGCGCCAGCCGCACCGCCCGCCGCGCCACGCGTTGCGAGTGCCCGGCGTGGCGCGGGTCCTTGCGCTCGAGCGCCTGGATCATCGACACCACGATGTCCTCCGAGGTGTCGAGCTCGTCGCGCAGCCGCTTGATGCGCACCAGCGAGCGCACCCGCGCCCGCAGCTCGTTCGCGTGCACCGGCTTGTTGAGGAAGTCGTCGGCCCCGGCCTCGAAGGCCGCCACCTTGTCGTCCACCGCCGACAGGGCGGTGAGCATGACGATGGGGATGAAACGCGTGCGGCGGCTCTGTTTGAGCCGGCGGCAGACCTCCAGGCCGTCGAGGCGGGGCATCATGACGTCGAGGACGATGCAGTCGGGAGGATCGCTGGCCACGGCGTCGAGCGCCGCCTGGCCGTCGGCGGCGAGGCGCAGGCGGTAGCCCTCCTCGGCGAGGATCTCCGCCACCAGCTCGAGGCTCTCCGGCTGATCGTCGACCGCCAGCACCAGCCCCCCTTCCGGCAGGCTGGCGTAGCGGCCCGCCGTCACCGCCCCTCCCCGGCCGGGCCGCGAGCGCGCATCACCGTCTCCACCTGCTGGGCGAAGGTGGAGACCTCGATCGGCTTGGGGATGTAGCCGTCACAGCCGCCGGCGAGAAAACGCTCACGGTCGCCGCGCAGGGCGTGGGCCGTCAAGGCGACGATGGGCAGGGCGCGGAAGCGGGTGTCGCGCCGCAGCTCGGCCACCAGCTCGAGGCCATCGGTGCCCGGCAGCTGCATGTCCATCAGCACCAGGTCGGGCAGCTCGCGCTCGAGCTCGGCGCGCGCCTGGCGGGCATCGCTGGCGGTGCGCACGCGCAGCCCCGCCTCCTCGAGCAGGAACTCCGCCAGCTCGAGGTTCTGGCGGTTGTCCTCGACGATGAGCACGCTGCGCTGGCGTCCGTCGCCGTCACCCATCGGTGCTCCTGGCGGCGGCACGCAGCTGCCGGCGCACCACGTCGCGCAGCACCGCTGCCAGCCGCGCCGGGCTGCAGTCGGCCTTCTGCACCAGCGCCTCGATCTTGCCGTGCAGCCGCTCGCGATCGTCGCGGTCCATCGCCTTGGCGGTGAGCACGACGATGGGCAGCCCGCGCGTGCGCTCGTCGCCCTTGAGCATCGCCGCCACCTCGAAGCCGTCCATGCCCTCCATCATGAGGTCGAGCAGCACCAGGTCGGGGCGCTCGCGGCGCGCCAGCTCGACGCCCTCGCGACCGGTGGTGGCGTGCAGCAGCCGGTAGCGCTCCGGCAACGCGGAAGCCAGCATCTCGTGCAGCGACGGGTCGTCGTCGATGACCAGCACGCGCGCCGGGCTGGCCTCACGGGGTACCAGCTCGGCGAGGCGCCGCAGCAGCTCGTCGCGGTCGACCGGCTTGACGAAGTACTCGTCGGCCCCCAGCGTGAGGCCGAGCTCGCGATTGTCGAGCACTGAAATGATGATAACCGGGATGTCGCGGGTCACCCGGTCGGCGCGCAGCTCGCGCAGCACCGCCAGCCCGTCGGTGCCGGGAAGCACCAGATCGAGGGTCACCGCCACCGGCCGCAGGTGACGCGCGAGCTTGAGGGCGTCGTCGCCAGTGCGCGCCCGCAGCGGCACCCATCCCCCTTCGCCGAGGTGACGGGCGATCACCTCGTAGACGGTGGGGTCGTCCTCCACCACCAGCACCTGGTCCTCACCAGGCTCGGGCAGCGGCTCCTCGCCGCCCCCGACCTCGCCGTTCCCTGCCTGCAGCAGCGGCAGGTGGACGGTGAAGGTGCTCCCCTGCCCGAGCGCCGACTCCACCGTCACCAGGCCGCCGTGCAGCTCGACGAAACGCTTGACCAGCGCCAACCCGAGGCCGGCCCCCTGGAACTCGCGGCTGGCAGTGCCATCGGCCTGGCGGAAGGCCTCGAAGATCAGGTGGCGATCGCGCGGGTCGATGCCCACCCCGCGGTCGGCCACCGCCACGGCGAGGCTGTCGCGGCGCAGCGGCGAGAACGCTGCCGGCTCGCGGCGCAGCCGCACCCAGACCTCGGAGTCGGGGTAGGAGAACTTGATGGCGTTGGCGAGCAGGTGGTAGACCACCTGCTTGAGCCGCGACGGGTCGCCGTGCAGCAGAGGCAGGTCGGCCGGCGCCTCGACGTGCACCCGCACACCCTTCTTCTCCGCCGTGCTGCGCAACACGGTGCCGACGCCATCGACCACCGCCCGCATCGGCAGGCGCTCGAGCATCAGCT
>DASYUP010000290.1:0-5482 GCA_036001185.1 Thermoanaerobaculia bacterium | reverse complement strand
GCCTCCACGAACGGCGCGATGGGGGGCCGGACCAGCCCCGCTCCGATCTGCCCCACTCCAGCCTCGCGATGGGCGATGCCGGTGTTGATGCGCGGCGTGATGCCCAGCTCGACGACGCGGCGCACGTCGATGCCGGTGGGCGTGCCACGGAAGCCGAGCTGCGGGATGGTGAAGTGCGGGCTCTCGGCGATGGTGATCTCGTACATCTCGAGCGTCGCCGCCACCGCCTCTTCGGGCGAGCCGCCGACGAAGGCGACGATGGCGGGCGCCGCCGCCATGGCGAAGGCGCCGAGGCCGACCGTCTCGGTGCTGGTGCTGTCGCCGATGTCGGGATTGGCGTCGGCCGGGCCATAGCCGGGAAAGTAGAGACCGTCAGGCACCGGCGCCGGCGCCACGAGCCAGCGCTCTCCGAGGCCGGAGACGCGGATGCCGAAGTCGGTGCCGTTGCGCGCCATCGTCGACACCAGGGTCGAGCCGGCGACGCCGTGACCGGCGTCGGCGATGAGCTTGCAGGCCGCCATCAGCGGGTTGAGGACCGCCAGGGCGTTGCCGGCGAGGTAGTCGAGCGCCGACGCCGCGCGCTCGGCGCCGCTGGCAACGCGCGCCAGCCGCGCCGCCAGCAGCTTGAGCAGCAGCAGCGAGCCGGCACGGTTGCGATTGTGGCCCTCGTCGCCCATGTGCAACGCCTCGGCGACCAGCGCCCGCAAGTCGAGCGGCTCGCCGGCGGCGAGGGCGGCGCCGAGCAGCGGCCCCACCTCCTCGTTGAGCGCCCGCAGGCGGTCGAGCACTTCGGGCGCGTAGGCGCCGTAGCGCAGCACCCGCCCGTAACCCTCGTTGAGGTTGGAGAAGGCCCGGCGGCCTCCGGCGGCGTCCTCCACCACCCACACCGCCATCGACGGCGAGGTGACCCCCGCCATGGGGCCGACCGCGGCGTGATGGTGGCAGGGCTCGAGCCGCACCTCGCCGCCGGCCAACATCGCCTCCGCGGCGGCGGCGTCGGCGGCGCGCCCCTCGTAGAGCAGGGCACCGATGGCGGCGCCCCGCAGCGGCCCCGAGGCGCGCTGCCAGGCGAGCGGCGGACCGGCGTGGAGCAAGAGACCGGGCTCGAGGCCGGGAACGACGTCGCCGGCGCGCGCCACACCGACCAGCAGCGGCCGCACCGCCGCCATGCGCTCGATCGCCACGCGATTGGCCTCGTCGATCGCCGCCCCCACGGTGCTGGGCCCGGAGCTCGGGTGGGAGATGGAGTGCTCGCCGCTCATCGCATCCTCCGCAGCAGATCCATCAGCGCGGCGTCGCCGCCGGCCGGCGGCCGCCACTCCACCTGCACGGCCGCCGCGCCCTGCGCCAGCAAGCTCTGGTGAAACGCCTCGACGCCGACGGTGACGGCGGCGAGCGGCGGCGCCAGGGCGTCGGGCGCCACCGCCGCGGCGGGTTCCTCGGCAAGCCGGCTGGCGACATGGTCCCAGGCGAGGGCGAGCGCCTCCTCGATGCTGCGGCAGACGGTGGCCCCCGCCTCGCCGAGCCGGCTCGCCTGGCTCTCGAGGTCCTGGGGGTCGGACCGCGTTCCCACTAGCAGCGCCGCCACCACCAGCGGCCGCCCTTCGTCGGCGGCGCGCCGCCGCGCCGCCGCCACCGCCGGCGCCAGCGTCGCCGCGGGATCGGCGGCGGCGCCGTCGCCGAGCACGACGTCGAAGATCAGCAGGCCCACCTCGGGATCGGCCGCCTCGAGCGTCAGCCGGTCGGCCAGCGGCTGCGGATCGAGCATCGGATGCGGACGGCCGGCGGTGAGCTCGTCGGCGCCGAGGTCGACGACGCAGTGGGCGCGGCTCGTCGACGGGTCGTCGAGCTGCTGCTCGGGCCGCAGCGCCACGTTGCTGTAGAGCGGCTCGCAGAGCAGCTGCAGTCCCGCCACCAGCTGCGTCGCCAGCGTGCCGCCGCCGCACAGCGCGCGCACGTAGCGAGCGCGCTCGGCGGCCGCCGCCCCGGGCTCGCCCAGAGGCGCGCCGGCCGTCATCGCCGGCAGCGACTCGGTGTCACCGTCGTCACCGGCAGCGCCGGGGCCTCCCGGCGTCTGCCCTGCGAGGGTCGCCGCCCCGGCGGCGGCGCGCTCCTGCTCGCGCCAGACGAGCTCCGCCGCCAGCTCGGCGGCGTCGGCGGGAGTGGCGGCGAACCAGAGGTCGCCGAGCCGGCGCGCCGGCAACGGCGTGCCTAGCAGCCAGGCGACCACCGGCTTGCCCAGCCGCCGCGCCGCCGCCAGCAGCCGACCGGCGACCGCCGGTGCCGGCGGCTTGCTGATCAGCACCACCACCCGGGTCGCCGGATCACCGGCGAGCAGGTCGAGCCCCTGGCGGGCAGCGATGCCGCCCACCGCCGCCGAGAGGTCACGCCCACCGGTGCCGAGTGCCTGCGAGACGCCGACGCCGAGGGCGTCGAGCTCGCTGCACACCGCCTGCAGCCCGGTCCCCGACGCCGCCACCAGCCCCACCGGCCCCGGCCGCACGCGGTTGGCGAAGCCGAGGCCGGTACCGGCCACCACCGCGGTGCCGCAGTCGGGTCCGAGCACCAGCAGGCCGCGCTGGCGGGCGGCGCGCTTGAGCGCCACCTCCTCCGCCAGCGGCACGTGGTCGCTGAAGAGAAAGACGTGCCGCCCGGCGCCGAGGGCGCGCCAGGCCACCTCCGCGGCGTAGGGGCCGGGGACCGAGATCAGCACCCAGCGCGCGGTCGGCAGCTGGCGGAACGCGGAGTCGAGGCTGCGCGGCCGCGCCGCCTGGCCGCCGCCGGTCCGTCGCGCCGACAGCAGCTCGTCGACGCGCGCCAGCGCCGTCGCCGCGGCCCCGTCGTCCTCGGCCTCCACCACCACGATGAGGTCGTCGGGCCGGCCGCCGCTCCCCTCCTCGCCCACCAGCCCCGACGTCGCGAGCAGCTCCTGGTTGGCAGGCGTCGCCATCACCGCCGCGGCGCGCAGCACGCCGGGCTCGGCTGCCAGCCGCCGCTGCAGCTCGAGCAGCACCACCGAGTCGAGGTAGGCGCCGGCGCGCAGCAGCTGCCGGCGGGCGCTCATCGCCGCAGCGCCTCGGCGAGGGCGCCGCCCCAGGCCAGCAGCTCCTCGTCCTCGCTGGCGCGGCCGCTCGCCTGCACGCCGTGGGGGAAGCCCTCGGCGTCGCGCCCTGCCGGCAGGCAGAGGGTGGGTAGGCCGGCGTGGGTCCAGGGCAGGTTCATCACCGGATCGCCAGTGGCCGCGAGCCCCAGGGGCGGTGGGCCGAGCGCCGGCGGCGACAGCCAGAGATCGATGCCGTGCGCCGCCATCGCCGCTTCCAGCTCGCCGCGCAGCGCCGCACGCCCGGTGCGCGCGGCGGCCACCGCCGACGGCTGGGCGGCGCGACCGCGCTCGAGCAGTGCCCGCGTCTCGGCGTGGTAACGATCGCCCCAGCGCGCGAACCAGCGCTCGTGCACCTGCCAGGCGTCGGCGGCGACCAGCAGGCGGTGGCGCGCCTCGATGACGTCGAAGTCGGCGAAGGCGGGCACCGCGCGCACCTCGAACCCCGCCGCCAAGAGCCGCGCGGCGGCCACGCGGAAGGAGACGAGCCCGCCGCGGCTCATGCGCTCGAGGTAGGCGCCCTCGGGGATGCCGAGCGTCGGTCGCGACGGCACCGTCACCAGCCCGCGCCAGCCGTCGCAGAGGGTAGCAGCCGCCCGCTGGGCGACCTCGACGCTCCCCGCCAGCCAGCCGACGTGGTCGAGCGAAGGCGACAGCGGCACGACACCGTCACGGGGCACGCGGTCGTAGGTGGGCTTGAACCCCACCACGCCGCAGAAAGCGGCGGGCCGGCAAATGGAGCCGATGGTCTGGCTGCCGAGCGCCAGCGGCGCGAGCCCCGCCGCCACCGCTGCTGCCGAGCCGCTGCTGCTGCCGCCCGGGGTGTGGCCCGGTGCCGCCGGGTTCTGGGTCGGCCCGGGGGCGAAGTAGGCGAACTCGGTGGTCACCGTTTTCCCCAGCAGCAGCGCCCCCGCCTCGAGCAGGCGCGACACCGCCGTGGCCTGCGGGCCGGCGAGCACCTCGGGCGGCACGTCGCTGCCGGCATGAGTGGCAAAGCCGTCGGCGTGGAAGATGTCCTTGACGCCCACCGGCATGCCGAAGAGCGGCGGTCGCCGCCGCGGCTCCGGCCAGCGAGCGAGGAGGGCGGCCACGTCGCCGGCGAGCCGCTCCCAGCGCCGCGGCTCGGCAAGGAAGGCCTCGACCGCCAGCTCGCGCTCGGCGAAGGCGCGGCGGAGGGCGTCGAGGGCGCCGGGCGCCGTGAGGTCGAGGGGCGCGGGGGCGGCGAGCAACGGGCTCACCCGGCGGCCGTCCGGTCGGCTGTGCCGGCGGGCGCGGCGGCGGCGCGACGCGCCGCCAGCAGGACGGCGTCAACGATATGCTGGTAGCCGGTGCAGCGGCAGAGGTTGCCCGACAGCGCCAGCCGCACCGCCGCCTCGTCGGGCTGCGGGCAGTCGCGGAGGAAGGCCACCAGCGTCATGAGGATCCCCGGCGTGCAGAAGCCGCACTGCAGGGCGTGCGCGTCCCAGAACGCCTGCTGCAGGGGGTGCAGTGCCGGTGCCCCGGGCTCGCCCGCGGCCGCCGGGGCCAGGCCCTCGACGGTCGTCACCTCGCGGCCGTCCACCTGCGCCGCCAGCAGCAGGCAGGAGCGCACCGGGTCGCCGTCGAGCAACACCGTGCAGGCGCCGCAGACTCCGTGCTCGCAGCCGACGTGGGTACCGGTGAGCCCCAGCTCGTGGCGCAGGAAGTCGGAGAGCAGCAGCCGCGGCTCGACGGTGCGGGAATGCGCGGCGCCGTTGACCCGCACCTCGACGGTGACGGCGTTGCGCGGCTCGGCGAGGGTGGCTTCGTCGCTCATCGGGCGTGCTTCCTGTCGCTCACGCCGCCGCACGCGCGAAGGCGCGGCGCAGGGCCCGAGCGGTGAGCGTGCGGGTCAGGTAGCGCTTGAAGTCGGCGCTGGCGTGGATGTCGCCGGTGGGGTCGATCTCGGCGGCGGCGCTCGCCGCGGCGGCGGCTATGGTCTCTTCGCTGGGCGTCGCTCCCACCAGCGCCGCGGCGGCGCCGCCGGCGACGAAGGGACCGTCGCCCACGGCGAGGTAGACGAGGCGCGCCGCGGCGCAGCGGCCGCCGTCGTCGAGACGCACCACCACCGCCACTCCCACCTGCGCGTAGTCGCCATGCCGGCGTGCCGCCTCGTCGAAGGCGCAGCCGCTGCGCCCCGGCAGCGCCGGCCAGACGATCTCGGTGAGCAGCTCGTCGGCAGCGAGCGCGGTGCTGAAGAGGCCGGTGTAGAACTGCTCCGCTTCCACCCAGCGGTCGCCCCCCTGCCGCTGCAGCCGCAGCCGCGCGCCCAGCGCCACCGCCAGCGCCGGCAGCTCCGCCGCCGGGTCGGCGTGGGCGAGGCTGCCGCCGACGGTGCCGCGGCTGCGGATCTGCGGGTGGGCG
>DASYUP010000289.1:0-2096 GCA_036001185.1 Thermoanaerobaculia bacterium | reverse complement strand
GGCGACGACGACCGCCTGCGCCGGCTGCAACAGCGTCGCGGAGGTCGAGCCGAACAACAGCCGCACGGCACCGCAGGCGCTCGCTGGGCCCTGCAACCAGGTCTCCGGCACCTTCCTCAACGACTCGTCGTCAGGGCGCAGCGACTACTTCAGCCTCAGCCTGCCCGCCGGTGCAACGCTGACCGGGCTGCTCAACGGCCTCACCGCCGACTACGACCTCTACATCTACAACTCGACGGGCGGCAGCGCGGTGGCAAGCTCGCTCAACGGCGGCACCACCGCCGACCAGGCGTCGTGGACGAACACCGGCGGCTCGGCGATCACCGTCTACGTGCGGGTCTACCGCTTCGCCTCGACGCGCACCACCTACCAGCTCAAGGTCAGCTACTGACGCGCAGGGGCTGGCCGGCCACGCCGGCCTAGCCGACAGCGAGGACGCCGGGCTCGAGATCTCTCTCGAGCTCGGCGCTTCCCCCGATCACGATGCGGCGAGCGCCGTTTCCGCCGCCAGCCAGCCGGCGGTAACGGCCACCCCGCCGCCGCCGTGGCTGCCGCTACCGCCGAGGAAGAGGCCGGGCACCGACGTGGCGTAGCGCGCCGCCGAGGGCGTGGGGCGCAGGACGAGCATCTGGTCGAGGGCCGGCTCGCCATGATGGAGCTGTCCGCCGCTGAGCGCGTAGCGCTCGGCGAGGTCGGCGGGCGTCAGCAGCTCCTGCGCCACGATGCGCTGGCGCACCGTCGGAGCATGCTGCTCGAGAGTGGCGAGCACCGACTCGAGCACGGCCGCGCGCCGCTCGGCCGTCCAACCGCCGTCGACGTCGAAGGGCGCGTAGCTCACCAGGATCGACACCACGTGGTGACCCGCCGGTGCCAGGCCGGCGTCGGCGACGCTGGGGACCCGCACCTCGAGGTGCGGCCGCGGCGAGACGGTGCGGTACTTGACGGCGTCGAAGGCGCGCTCGAGGTCGTCGACATGGCCGCCGCCGATGCGGATCGCTTCGAAGGCCTGGCCAGGGCGGGCCGCCAGCTCGAGGGGGCCGGAGAGCGCCAGGTGCACCTTGGCGGCGGTGCCGCGCATGCGGATGCGCCGGTACTCGTCCTCGATGCGGATGGGCAGCGTGCCCGGCGCGATGAGCTCGAGGAAGGCGCGCTTGGGGTCGCAGGTGGCGAGCACGGCGGTGGCGTCCAGCGACTCGCCGGCGGCGAGGGTGATGCCGGCGACGCGACCGTTCTCGATGCGGATCCGCGCCACCTCGGCGCCGGTGCAGATCGCCACCCCGGTGGCGCGCGCCGCGCGCTCGAGGGCGGCGACCAGCGCCGCCGGCCCGCCGGCCACGTGCCCGCCGTGCGCCGCCTCGAGCAGCAGCAAGTTGGTGTTGGTGCCCGCCGACCAGGGGCCGGCGAAGGTGCCGATGACTGCCGGCGCCGCCAGGCCCTCGACCAGCAGCGGCGTCGCGAACTGCTCGTTGAGGTAGTCGGCGACGCACATCGGCGCCACGCGCATCAGCTCGAGGGTGTCGTGGCGGCCGAGCCGCCAGAGCCCGAGGCCGCGCTTGCCGAGGTCCCACAGCTCGGCGGCGCCCGCCGGCGATAGCGGCGGCGGCGGCGAGCCCATGACCTGCTCCACCAGCGGCCGCAGCCGCGACATGAAGGCGCGGTAGCCGGCGTAAGCGTCGGCATCGTGCGGCGAGCGGGCCGCGAGCTCGGCGGCCGCTCGGCCCGGGTCGCGGCTGAGCAAAATGCCCTTGCCGCCCGCCTCGGCGAGGAGGATCGGCGGCGCCGCGCGCCAGGCGAGGCCGTGCTTGTCGATCCCGAGCGCGGCGGCGGCGCGCGGCGACACCAGCCCCTCGTCGTGAAGGATGCCGGGCAGGCGGTAGCCGGGGTGGATCTCGAGCATGCCGGCGAGGCCGCCCACCGCATCGCGACGCTCGAGGACGACCACCCGCTTGCCGCCGGCGGCGAGCCGTACCGCGGCGGCGAGACCGTGCTGGCCGGCGCCGATGACGGCGACGTCGTAGCGTCCCCCCCCGCGCGCAGAGCGCGCTGCCGCCCCCCTCCCGACCCCCTCCCCTGGGTCTAGTCCCGCCCCTATCCCC